>NZ_JBNHFL010000005.1:0-214093 GCF_059090205.1 Arthrobacter sp. CMU6 | reverse complement strand
CCGGCCGTCGCCCTAGCTGCGATGCCTTTCTCGAACCACGCTACAGCGGCCTTGCGCTGGACCTCTGACAACGAACTAGACGCACGCATAAAACTGCCCCCCACAAAACGGAACTGAATATTTCAGTCCAACTTCCGGGGAGCAGTTCAGAATCTGAGAGAGCGTCCGTTGGTGGCAGACTGGTTCGGTGACTTCGCACGAACCTGCCGAGCCTTCCGGCCCTACTGTCCGTACCCCAGACCACGCTGATCGCGAGCCCGCCCTGACGTCCATGGCGGCCGCACGGATAGCCGTGGCGGCGCTGCTCGACGGCGGGGTCCGGCATGTCGTGGTGGCGCCGGGCTCGCGGTCTGCCCCCATGGCCTACGCGCTTGCGGAGGCCTCCGCGGCCGGGAAGGTCGAGCTGCTGGTCCGGATCGACGAGCGCTCGGCCGGGTTCACCGCACTGGGTCTTGCCCTGGCCACCGGAGCGCCGGCAGCCGTGCTGACGACGTCGGGGACCGCCGTCGGAAATCTTCTTCCCGCGGTGATGGAGGCCAACCACGCCGCCGTCCCGCTGGTGGTGGTTTCGGCGGACCGGCCAGATGAACTGCGCGGAACGGGCGCGAACCAGACCACCATCCAGCTTGACCTGTTTGGCGAGCACGTCCGCTTCGCCGTGGACGTTCCCGCCGGCGAGAGCCCGCAGCGCGCGGTGGAAACCTCGCTTGCCGCTGCGACCGGGGCCTTCGAAGACACGCCGCCGGGACCCGTGCAGCTCAACCTCGCCTTCCGCGACCCCCTCGTGCCGGAGGCGGGGGAGCGGCTGCCGGAGCAGCGCGGCCACGGGACCTTCCGGATCGGCACCGAACCGCTCACCATGACCCTCGATCCCGCCGCCGCGGACCTTCCCGAACGGCGCACCGTGGTCCTTGCCGGGCACGACGCCGGTCCGGTCGCCGAGGCGTTCGCCCGCGCCCATGGACTGCCGCTGCTGGCCGAACCGTCGTCCAACTCGCGTTTCGGCCCCAACGCCGTCGGACCGTACCGCCTGCTGCTGGAGCACTTCGGCCCGGACTCGGACCAGCCCATTGAGCGTGCCGTGGTCTTCGGCCGCCCCACGCTTTCCCGGCCGGTGTCGGCGCTGCTGGCCCGGACGGATATCCCGGCAGCCCTCTATGAACCGGTGCCGGTTGCCTGGTACGAGCCGGGCCGGCGCCGCGAAACGCCCATCGCCGGCCTGGCCGAGCTCGCCGAGTTCGCCGGCTGGGGTCCGTCCGCCTGGCTCGACGCCTGGCTGCTCGCCGGAGCCGCGGCCCAACATGCCGTCGACGGCATACTCGCCACGGCAGAGGCGGCCACCGGTCCCGCCGTCGGCTCACTTGTCTGGCAGCATGCCCGCGGCCAGCTGGTCCTCGGCTCATCTAACGGCATCCGTGACGTGGACCTCGCCGGCCAGCCCGCACCCGAGCCGGCCGCCACGGTTTTCGCCAGTCGGGGCCTGGCGGGCATCGACGGCACCATTTCCACCGGCACCGGCATCGCCCTCGGCGGCCACCAGGAAACCACCCTGCTGCTCGGCGACGTCACCTTCCTGCACGACGCCGGCGGCCTCTTCCTTGGCGCCGGCGAGGAACAGCCGCAGCTGCGCATCGTCGTCCTGAACGACGCCGGCGGCGCCATCTTCAGCCTCCTCGAACACGGCGCGGTTGCCGAGGCCGGCGGCTACGGGGACGCCGTCGAACGTCTTTTCGGTACCCCGCACTCAGTGGACATTGCGGCACTCGCCGCAGCCTACGGCGTCGGGCATTGCTCGGTGAGTACGACGGCGGGACTCGCCGAGGCGCTTGCCGCGCCCCTCACCGGGCGGACCATCATTGAGGTTCGCACGGACCGGCACGAACTCCGGGCGCTGCACGGCAGGATCAAAGCAGCGGTAGGCGCGGCCGTGGCCGGGGTGCTCGCCGGCTAGGACCCGGACCGGGCATCGAAACGGTCCGGGGACACCCGAATGTGAGTGTCCCCGGACCGGTTCCGTGTCCTGAAGGAGTTTGCGTGTCCTGCGAGTCCCTACTCGGCGATCTCGATGTGGGTCGGGTCCAGGACGCGGCGGAGGAATTCCTTGGTGCGGCCCTGGGTGGGGGTGGAGATGACCTGCTCGGCTACACCCTCCTCGACCACAACGCCGCCGTCCATGAACACCACACGGTCAGCCACTTCACGGGCGAAGCCCATCTCGTGCGTGACCACCAGCATGGTCATGCCTTCCTTGGCCAGGTTCCGCATGACTGAAAGGACGTCGCCCACGGTTTCAGGGTCGAGGGCGGAAGTGGGCTCGTCGAACAGCATCAGCTCCGGATCCATGCTCAGCGCGCGGGCAATCGCCACGCGCTGCTGCTGGCCGCCGGAGAGCTGGTCCGGGTACCGGTCGGCGAGGTGGCCGAGCCCCACACGCTCAAGATTGGCACGGGCGATCCTGTCCGCTTCGGCCTCCGGGCGCTTCAGCACCTTGGTCTGCGCCACGGTGCAGTTTCGCAGCGCGTTGAGGTGCGGAAACAGGTTGAACTGCTGGAACACCATGCCCACCTTGCGGCGCATCTTGTCGATGTCCACGTCCGGGTCAGTGGCGTCGAAGCCGCCCACGTGGATGCTGCCCTCATTTGGCTGTTCCAGCAGGTTGACGCACCGAAGGAGCGTGGACTTGCCGGACCCGGACGGACCGATCAGGCACACCACTTCACCCGGTGCGACGTCCAGGCTGATGCCCTTGAGGACCTCGTTGGAGCCATACGACTTGCGCAGGTCTTTGATGGCCACACCGGCGGCGTGGACGCGCCCGCCTTGGGCAGGGGAGTGAATTTCGACGTCGTTCATGACTCTCTGCCTAACGCTTGGTCCGCGCGGAGCGGCTTTCGAACTTCCGGGCCAGGAGGCTCAGCGGGATGGTGACCACGAGGTAGAACGCGCCCGCCACCAGGAGCGGGGTGAGTCCTGCGCCGAGGCTGGAGATGCCGTCGCGGCCGAACTTGGTGAGCTCGTACTGGGACGCCGTCAGGCCCAGCACGTAGATCAGCGACGAGTCCTTGGTCAGCAGGATGACCTCGTTGGTCAGCGGCGGCAGGACAATCCTGAACGCCTGGGGGATGACGATCGTGACCATGGCCCGCCACTGCGGCATGCCCAGCGACCGCGCGGCTTCCGTCTGGCCCTTGGGCACGGCCTGCAGGCCTGCGCGGAGCGTCTCGGCGATGTAGGCGGCCGCCACCATGCCCAACGACACCATGACGACGACGGCAACGTTCCACTGCACACCGAACGCCAACGGAACCCCGTAGCCGAAGGCGATAAACACCAGCAGCGCCGGGATGCCGCGGAAGAATTCGATGTAGCCCGTGGCGATCCAGCGGTACAGCGGGAAGCTGGAGAGCTTCATGAGGGCCAGCAGCAGCCCTCCGGACAGACCCACGATGAACCCGAGGAACGTGTAGATCAGGGTGTTCTTCAGGCCCGACAAGAAGATGTCCGGGAACATCGGGCCGATTTTGCCGAAGTTGAAGACGTTGGTGGTAACGGTCTTCCAGTCGGTGGCCAGGATCAGCGCGGCCACAGCCACAACGAAAATCCCGGCCTGGACGTACAGACTTACTCTGGCCCGCTGTCGTGCGGTCATTGCCATGGTGTACTCACATTCGTTTTGCGCAGTTGAGGCCCCGTTCGGACTGTTGTACAGATCCCGGACGGGGCCCCTGCCACGTGGGTGTCAGGCGCGCCGGCTACTTAGTGGCTTCGCCGAACCAGTGGGTCTCGAACTTCTTGAGGGTTCCGTCGTCGGTCAGGCGCTTGAGCGTCGTGTTGACCTGGTCAAGCATGGCGGTGTTGCCCTTCTTGACCGCGATGCCGAGCTTTTCCCCGGTGGCGTAGTTCTCGACGCGCTTGAACTTGGAGTCGTCCTTGATGGCGTAGCCGAGGACTGACTGGTTGCCCAAAGCGGCGTCGATGGTGCCGGCCTTGAGAGCCTGGACCAGGAGGCCGGTATCCTCAAACTGCTGTGCGTCGAGGCCCTTGTCCTTGGCGTACTTGGCACCCGTGGTGGCCTGCTGGACGCCCACCTTCTTGTCCTTGGCGCTGTCGAGGTTGGTGATGCCGGATGCCTCGGTTGCCACGAGCGTCAGGTCGTCGTTCAGGTACGGATCGGAGAAGTCCATGACGGCCTTGCGCGTATCCGTGATGGATACGGACGAGATGGAAACGTCGCAACCGGTGAGTGCAGTGCCGGTCTCGATGGCCTCGAAGGAGCTGTCCACCACGTTGAGTTCGGCTTTCATGTCCTTGGCGAGCTCGCCTGCGATGTCCATGTCGAAGCCGACGATCTTGCCGTCCTTCTGGAATTCGAAGGGCTCGTAGGGGACATCGGAGCAGACGGTGAGCTTGCCGCCATTGATGAGCTGCACGCCGCTGCTGCTGGTGGCAGCCGGGGTGGAACTGCCGCCGCCGCAAGCGGTGAGGCTGATGGCCCCGACGGCGAGGATTGCGGCTGCCTTGGCGCTGAATTTGGCCGTGGCACGGGACTTGAGCTGCATTTCTTTACCTTTTGTTGCAGGGGTATGCGGAACTAAATCGGTTCATAGTGTATCGCCGAAGAGGAGATGTGCATCACAGAAAACTAAGTTTCACTATTTGATAACTAAACCACAACGTTTTTCAAGGGCTTTAATCGCTGGCCTGTCCGGAATCCGAGACAGGCTGGCCGCAGGCAGCGACACCACCTGCGGCCTGAGGTCAGCTGCTGATCCCCAGCGACTCCAGCATCGGCCGGAACTTGGCCCACGTCTCGGCAAGCTCCGCCTCGGGCTGGGAGCCTTCGACAATCCCGCAGCCGGCATATAGCCGCACAGTCGTGGGGGACTCGATGACGGCGCCGCGCAGCGCGATGCCCCACTCGCCGTTGCCTGCGGCGTCCAGCCAGCCGACCGGGCCGGCGTACGGCCCCCGGTCCAGGTGCTCGAGTTGCCGGATCAGCGCCCCCGCAACCTGCGTGGGCGTGCCGCATACGGCGGCGGTGGGGTGCAGCGCGTTGATCAGCGCAAGGCAGGTGGGGACGTGGCCCTCCACCTCGGCGAGCTCGGCCTTGACGTCGGACGCGAGGTGCCACACATTGGGCAGCTCCAGGATGAAGGGCTCGTCATGGGCATTCATTGCCTCGGAGAAGGGCGCGAGCTGGGTGGTCAGCGACTGGATGGCGATCTCGTGCTCGTGCCGCTGCTTCTCCGATCCGGCCAGAACACGCTCGGCGTAGTCCAGCGGCAGCCCCGCCTCGCCCACGGCGTCCCGGCGGTCCAGTGTCCCGGCGAGCACCCTGGCCTGCGCGGTGCGGCCCTCCACCTGGATGAGCATTTCCGGCGTCGCACCCACGAGGCCGTCCACGCCGTAGGTCCAGCATTCCCGGTACCGTCCGGCCAGCTGCCGGAGCACCTCGGCCGCGTTCACACCCTCTGGAATGGTGGCCACAATGTCCCGGGCCAGGACCAGCTTCTCCAGTTTCCCGGTGCGGATTTCGGCAACACCGGCGGTAACGGCGTCCATCCAGTCCTCTTCGCTGAGGGAACCCGTCTTCAGCGTGGCCGGAGCCCTCAGTGAGGCGGGGGCCGGAAGTACGACGGCGGCCCCCGGGTCCGGAAGTACGACGGCGGCCGCCGGGTCCGCGGCGGCCCCCGGCTCCGCGGGCCGCCCGTCCGTAGCGGAGGCGCCGGAGACGACGGCGGGGGCCTGGCCCGACTCCAGCCACCCCTTCAGGGCGGCGAACGCGCCCGCTTCGGTGAGCTCGACGTCGTCGGCCGTTATCTGGGTTAGCCAGGCGCGGCCGTCCCGGACGCCCACCACGATCTCCGGCACGATCAGGCGGGATTCATGCTCTGAAGCCTTGGAAAATGCGAAGGACCCGAATGCCACCGGGCCGGTGCCGGGACACTCCACGTGGTCGGTGATGTCTGCCTCGATGACCAGGTGGCGCCACCAGATGTCGGCCTCGAGGAACCGCTCCGGGCCAGTGGCGGTGAAGCGCGCGGCTTCGCCGTAGCCCACCAGGCCGGCCTCGCGCCGGGTCCAGCACAGAACGTCATCGCGGACCAGATACGACGGCAGTCCCTCGGGAGCCGATTCTCCATCCAAAGGGACTGTCAGGGTGCGGAGCGTGCTGGTCATGATGGGTCAACAGTACTCTGTTCTACTTAGCCCCCTCGGTACCTTTAAGTACCTCCGGCTCAGCCCACCACGCCCGGCGGCGGCCGTGTCACGAAGCCTGCTGAACTTTTGAGACAATGTCAGGGTGAACCGAGCATCCTTGGATAAGCGTCCGGACGAAGTAGCCACGATGTTTGACGACGTCGCACCCAAATACGACGTCGTCAACGATGTCCTCTCGATGGGGCAGACGCGCCGGTGGCGCAAGGTTGTGGTCGAAGCCATGGACGTCCGGGCAGGCCAGCGGGTGCTGGACCTGGCCGCCGGAACGGGAACCTCCAGCGAGCCATATGCCGATGCCGGCATAAACGTGGTGGCCTGCGATTTCTCCCTCGGCATGCTCAAGGTGGGCAAGCGCCGCCGTCCCGACATCGACTTCATCGCCGGGGACGCCACCAACCTGCCCTTCGCCGACAACACCTTCGACGCCAGCACCATCTCCTTCGGCCTGCGCAACGTCAACGAGCCCAAGAAGGCACTGGCCGAGATGCTCCGGGTCACCAAGCCGGGCGGCAAGCTGGTCATCGCCGAGTTCTCCCAGCCCGTGGTTCCGCTGTGGCGCACCATGTACACCGAGTACCTCATGCGCGCCCTGCCAGCCATCGCCACCAAGGTTTCCTCCAACCCGGATGCGTACGTCTACCTCGCCGAGTCCATCCGCGCCTGGCCGGACCAGGACCACCTGGCTGCTTGGCTGCAGGACTCTGGATGGCAGGACGTCACCTACCGCAACCTGAGCGGCGGTATCGTGGCCGTCCACCGCGCCCACAAACCGGTCACCGGTAACGGCTCGGCGGAAGCAATCGCCGCCCACACCGGCCCGGTGGCCAAGCTGCGCCGCAACCTCCCGCGGACCGCCCGCTGACACTGTGAAAGTACTGATTGTTGGCGCGGGTCCCGCCGGATCCACCGCCGCGTATTACCTCGCCAAAGCCGGCATTGACGTTACGGTCCTGGAAAAGACCAGCTTCCCGCGCGAAAAAGTATGCGGCGACGGACTCACTCCGCGGGCTGTCCGCGAGATCCAGAAGCTCGGCCTGCCGCACCCCGAGCAGGACGGCTGGCGCCGGAACAAGGGGCTGCGCCTCCTCGCCGGCGGCCGCAGCCTCGAACTGCCCTGGCCCGAGGTGTCCGACTTCCCGCAGTACGGCCTGATCCGCACCCGCCTGGGCTTTGACGAGGAACTCGCCCGCCATGCGCAGGCCGCCGGGGCCACCGTCCTGGAACGCCACAGCGTAACCGAGGCGCTCCGCGGCGAGGACGGCCGCGTGACCGGCGTGCGCGCAGCGACCCTGGACGAGTCCGGACGAAAGACGGGGGAGACGCTCGACTTCACCGCCGACGTCGTGCTTGCCGCCGACGGCAACTCGACCCGCACCGCCGTCTCCCTCGGCATCCAGAAGCGTGACGACCGGCCTCTGGGAGTCGCGGTGCGCACGTATTTCCACAGCCCGCGGCACGAAGACGACTGGATGGAAGGCTGGCTGGAACTTCCCGGCCGGGACGGCAAGCTCTTGCCCGGCTACGGCTGGGTGTTCGGCGTCGGCGACGGAACGTCCAACGTGGGCCTCGGCATCCTCAACTCCTCCAAGGAATTCGGCAAGCTCGACTACAAGCAGGTGCTCCGCGAATGGACCGCCGGCATGCCCGCCGAATGGGGCTTCACTCCCGAGAACCAGGTGGGGGAGATCCGCGGCGCCGCCCTGCCGATGGGCTTCAACCGCACTCCGCACTACTCGCCCGGCCTGCTGCTCCTCGGCGACGCCGGCGGCATGGTGTCCCCGTTCAACGGCGAGGGCATCTCCTATGCCATGGAGTCCGCCCGCTTCGCGGCCGAGTTCATTATTGACGCCAGCTCCCGTTCCGCTTCAGGCGGCTGGAACGCGTCCGACGCCGACACCCGGCTCGCCGGGTACGCGGACTACGTCCGGGAACAGTGGGGATCCCACTTCACGCTGGGGCGTGCCTTCGCAGCGTTGATCGGCAAGCCCGTCGTCATGAAGCTCGCCCTGCGGACCGGCATGCCCATTCCCGTGCTGATGCGCTTTGTGGTCCGGCTGCTGGCCAACCTGACCGACCCGTCGGCCAAGGGCTTCGAGGACCGTGTGATCCGCGTGCTCGAACTGCTGGTCCCGGCCACCTCCAACACCTCCGCCCTTGCCTCCTCCGGCGTCAAATCAGCGGTTTCCGCAACAAAAAGTTAGGGTTAACCCGTGACCAACTCCGCGAACCACAGCTGGACGCATGCCGGGCACGGCCTGCCGGGCTCCGAACCCAGCCTTAACACCACCGCCATCGCCACCGGACTGCAGCTGCCGGCAGGTTTCGCGGCCATCGCGGAGGACCCTGACCTGGGTCCTGCCATCACCACCAACCTGGCCCGGGTGGAGAAGAAGCTCCGCGAAGCGATCGCCAACTCCGACCCCCTGGCTGACGCAACGTCGCGTCACCTCGTGGAGGCCGGCGGCAAGCGCATCCGTCCCCTGCTGACCCTGCTCTGCGCCCATCTGGGTGACGCGTCGCTGCCCGCCGTGGTGCAGGCCGCGGTCGTGGTTGAGCTGACGCATCTGGCCACGCTGTACCACGACGACGTCATGGACTCAGCGCCCTTCCGCCGCGGCGCCCCCACGGCCCACGAGGTCTGGGGCAACTCCGTGGCTGTCCTCACCGGCGACCTCATTTTCGCCCGTGCCTCCATCCTCGTGTCCGAGCTCGGCTCCCGTGCGCTCGGCATCCAGGCCCGGACCTTCGAGCGGCTGTGCCTCGGCCAGCTGCACGAAACCGTCGGCCCGCGCCCGGACGAGGACCCGGTGGAGCACTACCTGTCCGTGATCGCGGACAAGACCGGTTCGCTGGTGGCGGCCTCCGGCCAGTTCGGTGCCATCTTCTCCGGCGCCGATGAGGCCTACGAGAACGTTCTGGTGGAATACGGCGAGAAGGTGGGTGTCGCGTTCCAGCTCGCCGACGACGTCATCGACGTCACCGGCGTCAAGGTCAAGTCCGGAAAGTCCCCGGGCACCGATCTCCGCGAAGGCGTCCCGACCCTTCCCGTGCTGCTGCTCCGCAAGGCCGCAGCGGACGGCGACCAGTCCGCCGTCGAACTTCTCAAGCTGATCGACGGCGATCTCTCCTCGGATGAGGCCCTGGCCGAAGCCGTCGCCGGGCTGCGCGAGCATCCCGTCACGGCGGAGTCCTGGGTGGTGGCCCGCGCCTGGGCGGCCGACGCCATCGCCGCGCTGGCCCCGCTGCCCGAGGGCGTTGTGAAGGCCTCGCTGTCCAGCTTCGCGCACGCTGTGGTGGACCGCGCCAGCTAGGTTTTTGGCCAGCCACGGAAGGGCCCGGCACCCGCGAACAGTTCACGCGAGGTGCCGGGCCTTCTGGCTTAACCGGCTTGATCCGCTCAAGGCTTGCCCGGCTTAAACGGAACGGCCCCGGTTCCAAGCAGCGTCACGAGTCATACGCTGCGCGGAACCGGGGCCGTCTCTCCGTTCGCATCAAATCCACCGGAGGCATTCAGTGGATCCGAGAAACACTCTATGACAGCTTTGTCACATTGTCCAAATCAGTTGTTAATCGGCGTGTCACACGGCTTACTGGGGACAGCCTTCCTGACCCTGCTTGGCTTCCCGCGGCAACGGACACGCCGGTGCGGCGGCTTACCCCGTAAGAGATTCCCGCCGAAGTGGGTCACACGACGGACCGGTTGCTTGTGCACATAGGCAAGTCCGGGCCTCCCCGGCGCCGCTCAGCGCGGACGACGGCGTCCTGGCCGCCTTTAGGGCGAACGGCCGGCTCACGTGCGTGTCGGCCGCGCGGTTCTACAGCCTCTGGGTGCTGCATCCACCGACGGAACTGCACCTGAGCTGCGGCAATGGAGTGCCTAGGCCGGGGTAGTTGACCATGGCCGTGTTTCCACGCTCCCGACCCCGGCTATCCCTTAGCGGGCCTGGCCGATGTGCTTCTTCACGCGCTGAAGTGCCGGCAGGAGCCTGAACATTTTGTCCGCGCTGGTCTCCATGCATGTCATCCTGCCAGGGGTGGGCGAGGTGGATTGCCTGGTTGAGGAATGCTTGGTGGTGGAGTCGGACGGCTCCACACATTTCCAGCCCCGGCAGGTCAAGAAGGACCAGCGGAGGAACAACGCGGGCATGCTCGGGGGCTACCTGACGCTGCGGTATTACTACGACGTGGTGTACCGTCCCGCGGCAATGGTGGAGGAGGTGCTGGCGGCGCTCCGGTTCCGGGCATTGGGCAGGTTCGCACCTGAGCACGAGTGATGCCCACCCAGATGAGTTCCGCCGTCGTGACCTTCTTTGCAGGCTCGGCTGCCGCGACACGCCGGCTCGGCGGCGAATCGCAGCCCGTCAGCAGCCAAACAGGGTCAGGACGGCGCCGCAGAGACTAGGAGGCGGGGAACCTAGTCCTCGTCGTTGAAGGCCCAGTCGAACATGTCGAAGACGAACTCGGAGAAGGTGCCTTCCTCGCTCTTCCACTGGCCGCGGGCGTTGTTCCGGCGGTACACGATGGGGTCCGGGACGCTCAGGTCGCCGATGCGGAAGCCCCAGGTAAAGTTTTCTTCCTCGTCCTCGAGGAACATGAGGAAGCCTTCGTCGTCCACCTCGAGTTCCTCGGGATCCCAGAAGTAGTGGTAGGCCTCCATGAGGTCCTCGCATCCGCCGAGCGCCAGGTAGAACTCGCGCAGCACGAGGGGGATGGTGAACTGGTGATCGGCGAGCTCCGCGTCCAATTCCTCGGCGGACAGCCCGTCTTCTTCCTGCCATTCGTCTTCGAGATACTTCGGAACAAGCGCACGGAACTTCTCGAGGAACATGTCAGTCATGGCTCTTATCCTAGCTAATCCCGGCCCCTTGAATTCCCGCTCTCGAGCCCTAGCCGGTGCCACCCCCGGACCGCCAGCGGAATGCGCCATGAGCGGCGCCAGGCCACCACGCGGAACGCGAAGACCAAGGCCGCCACGGCGCATGCGGAGAGGGGATTAAAGGCGCCGATGACCCACAGGACTGTGGTGAGTGCGGCGCCGCTGAAGGCAGGCAGGGCGTAGAGGTCCCGGGCATCGAACAGCTGCGGCACTTCGTTGGCGGTGATATCGCGCAGTAGCCCGCCGCCCACCGCCGTGGTGACGCCGAGGAGCACGGCGGCGACGGGGTTCATTCCAAGGGACAGCGCCTTGAGCGTCCCTGTGATGCAGAAGAGGGCCAGGCCGGCCGCGTCGAACAGGATAAGGAGTGAGGTGAAGCGCTGGACGCTGGAGAACAGGTAGTACACCAGCACGGTGGCCAGCAGCGGCGGCACCAGGTAGGCGGGGTTGCTGAACGCAGCGGGCGGGCCGGAGTTGAGGATGATGTCGCGGATCACGCCGCCGCCCAGCGAGACCAGGGAAGCGAGCAGCAGGGACCCGAGGAGGTCGAACTGCTTCCGCGCGGCCAGCAGCGAGCCGGACACCGCGAAAAAGAAAATGCCGGCCAGGTCCAGCCATGCCAGGGCGATGTCAAAAGAGAAAGTCATGGAGCGTCCCGGCATATTTCAAGGGGCGGACAGTGCAGCTCCAACGTTACGCTAGCCCCTATGAATAGCCCGATCCTGATCGCCTGTGCCCATGGGACCTCCAACGCGCAGGGAGCCGCCGAGGTCAACGCCCTTCGGGACGCCATTGCCGCGCTGCGTCCGGGGCTCGATGTCCGCGAAGCGTATGTGGACGTCCAGCAGCCCGATCTGGTGGATGTGGTGGCGGGGCTCCCTGCGGACCCCGCCGTCGCACAGGCCGGTGACCCAGCCGGCCCGCCCGCCGTCGCTTCCGCCGTCGTCGTTCCCCTGCTGCTCAGTGTGGGCTACCACGTGAAAGTGGACATCGCCAAGGCCGTTAAGAGCCGGCCGGGCACGGTGGCCGCTGCCCCGCTGGGGCCCGACCGCCGCCTCGCCGCCCTGCTGGACCAGCGGCTGCGGGAGGCCGGTGTTACGGACAACGACGCGATCGTCCTCGCCGCCGCGGGCTCATCCAACCCGAACGCCGCCGTCAGCGTCGAGGAACTGGCCGACCAGCTGAGGGACCTCCGGTCCAACCGGATTGTGCCCGCGTACGGTGCCTCGGCCAAACCGTCCGTGCCCGAAGCCGTCGCCATGCTCCGCGAGGAGGCCGCGGGCGGTGCCGGTGCGGGGGAGTCGGCCGGCGGCGTGAGCCTAGGCGGGCGCGTGGTGGTGGCCTCGTATCTCCTGGCGCCGGGCTTCTTCCACGACCAGCTCGCCAAGGCCGGGGCGGACCTCGTGACCGAGCCGCTGCTGCCCTCCCCGGTGCTCGCGGAGATCGCGCTGGAACGGTACGACGCCGCCCTGGCCGCCCACGCAGTCACGTCCTGAAAAGGGCAGGGAATCAGGCCGCCGGAAGCACAGGCGGCGGCGCCGTTCAAGGCCTCCCGGCGAGTCATGACGAAATGTTTCCTTAGGTGACTTAGCATTTCCGGTCCTTTGTGACGTATTTCGGCGCGGCTCTACAGTCGATGCATGACTGATACAGCTCTAGCCGGAGCGTCCACGGACAAGCCCGCGCGCCCCGCCCGTGCCTCCCGACCCGCCGCCAAGCCTCACGGCCAGTGGAAGGTGGACGGAACCACCCCGCTAAACGCCAACGAAACCTGGAAGCAGGAAGACGACGGCCTCAACGTCCGCGAGCGTATCGAGTCCATCTATGCCAAGGAAGGCTTCGACGCCATCCCCGGCCAGGACCTGCACGGCCGCTTCCGCTGGTGGGGCCTGTACACGCAGCGCAAGCCCGGGATCGACGGCGGCAAGACCGCGACGCTGGAGCCGCACGAGCTTGAGGACAAGTACTTCATGCTCCGCGTCCGCATCGACGGCGGTGCGCTGACCACCGAGCAGCTGCGCGTCATCGGCCAGATCTCCGTGGACTTCGCACGCGATTCCGCGGACCTCACGGACCGCCAGAACATCCAGCTGCACTGGATCCGCGTGGAGGACATCCCCGAGATCTGGCGCCGCCTCGAGAGCAACGGCCTGTCCACCACCGAGGCCTGCGGCGACGTTCCGCGTGTCATCCTCGGCTCCCCGGTGGCAGGCATCGCCAAGGACGAGATCATCGACCCCACCCCGCTCATCGAAGAGCTGGGCGAGCGGTTCATCGGCAACCCGCTGCTCTCCAACCTGCCGCGCAAGTACAAGACCGCCATCACCGGCCACCCGAGCCAGGACGTGGTGCACGAGATCAACGACTGCGCCCTGGTCGGCGTCCGCCACCCTGAACTCGGCGTGGGCTACGACCTGTGGGTAGGCGGCGCGCTGTCCACCAACCCGATGCTCGGCAAGCGCCTCGGCGCGTTCGTCACCCCGGAGCAGGCCGCGGACGTGTGGCTCGGCGTGACCAGCATCTTCCGTGACTACGGCTACCGCCGGATGCGCACCAAGGCCCGCCTGAAGTTCCTTTTGGCCGACTGGGGTCCGGAGAAGTTCCGCCAGATCCTCGAGGACGAATACCTCGGCTACAAGCTCGCCGACGGTCCCGCCGCACCCAAGCCGTCCACCCCGGGCGACCACGTGGGCGTGCACGAACAGAAGGACGGCAAGTTCTTCATCGGCGCCACCCCCATAGCCGGCCGCCTCTCCGGCGCGCAGCTGGTGAAGCTCGCGGACACCCTCGAGGCCCGCGGCTCCTACCGCCTGCGCACCACCCCGCACCAGAAGATCGTGGTGCTGGACGTGGAGAAGAACGAGGTGGAGCCGCTCGTGGCCGAACTCGACGCGCTGGGCCTGTCCGCCCGCCCGTCCGTGTTCCGCCGCGGCACCATCGCCTGCACCGGCATCGAATACTGCAAGCTGGCCATCGTCGAAACCAAGATGACCGCAGCAACCGCCGTCGCCGAGCTGGAACGCCGCCTGGCCGACCTCGCAGACAGCGGCCAGCTCCCGCACGCCCTGTCGCTGCACATCAACGGCTGCCCCAACTCCTGCGCCCGCATCCAGACCGCGGACATTGGCCTCAAGGGCATGATGCTCCCCACGCCCGACGGCGACCCCACCCCGGGTTTCCAGGTCCACCTGGGCGGCGGGCTGGCGTCCACCGACCGCGAAGAGGCTGGCCTGGGACGCACCGTCCGCGGCCTGAAGGTCTACGTGGCTGACCTGCCCGATTACGTCGAGCGGGTTGTCCGCAAGTTCGTCGCTGACCGCGCCGAGGGCCAGACCTTCGCCGAGTGGGCACACGCAGCTGACGAGGAGGCACTCCAGTGAGCAAGCACGCACTTGGAGTCGACCCGGTGGTTGAGCCTGCCCCGGTGGTTGAGCGGCTGGGGAGCGAAACCCCGGTCTCGACAAGCTCGACCAACACGCTCCGTTCCCACGAGGAGCTGAAGGCCCTGGCCGAGGCCGGCGCCGCCGAGCTCGGCTGGGACGCCCCTGCCCGCGACGTCATCGCCTGGGTGGAGCGCAACTTCGACATGCCCGCCGTCGCCGTCGCCTGCTCCATGGCCGACGCCGTCCTGCCGGCACTGGTCGCCGACCAGCTTCCCGGCGTCGACGTCCTTTTCCTGGAGACCGGCTACCACTTCCCGGAAACCTACGCCACGCGCGACGAGGTGGCCGCGAACCTCCGCATCAACGTGGTGGACGTACTCCCCGAGAACACCGTGGAGCAGCAGGACCGCCTCCTCGGCAAGGACCTGTTCGCCCGCGACGCCGCCCAGTGCTGCGCCCTCCGCAAGGTGGCCCCGCTACGCCGCACCCTCTCCGGCTACGAACTTTGGTTCACCGGCGTCCGCCGCGACGAGGCCCCCACCCGCACCAACACCCCGCTGGTGACGTGGGACGAGGCCAACGGCCTGGTCAAGGTCAACCCGATGGCGGCCTGGACGTTCGACCAGCTGGTCCAGTACTCGGACGACAACCTCCTGCCCGTCAACCCGCTCCTGTCCCAGGGCTACCCCTCCATCGGTTGCCAGCCCTGCACCCGCAAGGTGGCTCCCGGCGAGGATCCCCGCGCCGGCCGCTGGGCAGGAACCAACAAGACAGAATGCGGACTACACGTATGAGCACTTTCCTAACTGAGGAGACCACCCTGGTGACCGACGCAGCTGCCTCAACGCGCCTCTCCAGCCTGGACACCCTCGAATCCGAAGCGATCCACATCATCCGCGAGGTTGTGGCCGAGTTCGAGAAGCCGGCGCTGTTGTTCTCCGGCGGCAAGGATTCCGTGGTCATGCTGCACCTGGCCACCAAGGCGTTCTGGCCGGGCAAGGTCCCTTTCCCGGTGCTGCACGTGGACACCGGCCACAACTTCCCGGAGGTCATCGACTTCCGCGACCGGACGGTGGAGCGGCTGGGACTGAAGCTCGTCGTCGGCAGCGTCCAGGAATTCATCGACCGCGGCGAGCTGGCGGAGCGTGCCGACGGCACCCGCAACCCGCTGCAGACCGTTCCGCTCCTGGACGCCATCCAGTCCAATAAGTTCGACGCCGTATTTGGCGGCGGCCGCCGCGACGAGGACAAGGCCCGCGCCAAGGAGCGCATCCTGAGCCTGCGCGACGAGTTCGGCCAGTGGGACCCGCGCAACCAGCGCCCCGAACTGTGGAACCTGTACAACGGCCGCCATACGGTGGGCCAGCACGTGCGTGCGTTCCCCATCAGCAACTGGACCGAACTGGACGTCTGGCGCTACATCGAGCGCGAAAACATCGAACTTCCGGGCCTCTACTACGCCCACGAGCGCGAGGTCTTCGCCCGCGACGGTATGTGGCGCGCCGTGGGCGAGGTGTCCCAGCCGCTGCCGCACGAGGAAGTCATCACCAAGACCGTCCGCTACCGGACCGTCGGTGACATGTCCTGCACCGGCGCCGTTGAGTCGGCCGCCGCCACAGTGCGCGACGTCGTGATCGAAGTTGCCGCCTCCACCATCACCGAACGTGGCGCCACCCGTGCGGACGACCGCATCTCAGAGGCCGCCATGGAAGACCGCAAGAAGGACGGCTACTTCTAATGACTACCGACATTGACACCGCCCGCGCCGCGGCGCTCCTGGACGAGGCCCCGCTCGCTTCCGCCTCGCTGTTCCGCTTCGCCACCGCGGGATCGGTCGACGACGGGAAGTCCACTTTGGTGGGCCGGCTCCTGCACGACTCCAAGGCCATCCTCGCCGACCAGCTCGACGCTGTTGCCCGCACCTCGGCCGACCGCGGCTTCGGCGGCGCTGCAGGCGGCATCGACCTCGCCCTGCTGACCGACGGCCTGCGCGCCGAGCGCGAGCAGGGCATCACCATCGACGTCGCCTACCGCTACTTCGCCACGGACCGCCGCAGCTTCATCCTCGCGGACTGCCCCGGGCACGTGCAGTACACAAAGAACACGGTGACTGGCGCGTCCACTGCGGATGCCGTCGTCGTCCTCATTGACGCCCGCAAGGGTGTCCTGGAGCAGACCCGTCGCCACCTGTCCGTGCTGCAGCTGCTGCGCGTGGCCCACGTGATCGTGGCCGTGAACAAGATCGACCTCGTGGACTTCAGCGAGACCGTGTTCCGCGAGATCGAGGCCGACGTGCAGCAGGTGGGCCGCGAGCTGGGCCTCGGATCCGATGGGATCACCGACCTGCTCGTGGTTCCGGTTTCCGCACTCGACGGCGACAACGTGGTGGAGCGCTCGGAGCGCACCCCCTGGTACACCGGCCCCGCGCTGCTCGAGGTCCTCGAAACGCTGCCCGCCGCCGACGAACTCGAAAGCCACTTGGAGAGCTTCCGCTTCCCCGTGCAGCTGGTGATCCGGCCGCAGGGTGCGCTGGCACCCGACGCCGTGGCCGGCGGGCTCGACGTCGAGGAATACCGCGACTACCGTGCCTACGCCGGGCAGATCACCGAGGGGTCCGTGAAGGTGGGGGACAAGGTCAGCGTGCTGACGCCCGGCCAGGACCCGCGCACCACCACGGTCATTGGGATCGACTTCGCCGGCGCCTCGCTGGAGGAAGCCTCCGCCCCGCAGTCCGTGGCGATCCGCCTGGCCGACGAGTTCGACGTCGCCCGCGGTGACACCATCGCCGCCGCAGGCACGGTCCGCGAAAGCTCAGCCGACCTGTACGCGCAGCTGTGCTGGCTGTCCCCGAAGCCGCTCCGCGAGGGCGCCAAGGTCCTGGTCAAGCACGGCACCCGCACCGTGCAGGCCCTGGTCCGCAGCGTCAACGGCAAGCTGGACCTGGCCACCTTCAAGCTCGAAGGCGCCTCCAGCCTGGAGCTCAACGACATCGGGCACGCGCAGCTCCGGCTCGCCGCCCCACTGCCGCTCGAGAACTACCTGCACCACCGCCGCACCGGCGCGTTCCTGGTGATCGACCCGCTCGACGGCAACACCCTCGCCGCCGGCCTGGTCAAGGACCACCCGGGCGACCACGAGGACGAGCGCTACTCCATCTAAGGTCAGTGCACTGAGGTCGCCGGAAACGTGCGAGGCCGCCGCAAAATTGCGGCGACTTCACACGCTTGCGGCGACCTCGCTGTTTCCGGGCACTTGCCGCCCTCCGCCCGGCCCACCATCATCAAGAGTGGGAGGCGAAGCATGGAAACCATCACCAGCCGGCTCATCAACTGGGCATCGATCCTGGACGACAAGACCCGTGAGCAGGCACTGACCACCTCCCGCCTGCCCTTCATCTACCCGCACCTGGCGCTGATGCCGGACGCGCACCTGGGCAAGGGCGCAACCGTGGGGTCTGTCATCCCGACGCTCGGCGCGCTCATTCCTGCTGCCGTCGGGGTGGACATCGGCTGTGGCATGATCGCGGTGCGGACCCAGTACACGCTCAAGGACCTCCCGCGGGACCGGAAGCCGCTGCGTGAGGGCATCGAGCGCGCCGTCCCGCTGTCCGCCGGCCACAACAACCGCAGGGTGACAGCCACGGCGGAACCGCGCATCGCCGAACTGCACAGGCGGGCCGAAAAGGCGGGGTTCAATCCCGCGCAGTACGTGGCGAAATGGGACCTCCAGCTTGGTTCGCTCGGCTCCGGCAACCACTTCATCGAGGTGTGCACGGACGAGACCGACGCCGTCTGGCTCTTCCTGCATTCGGGCTCCCGGGGCGTTGGCAACAAGATCGCCCAGCACCACATCAACGTGGCGCAGGGAGTTGCCCGCGACAAGCGCATCACGCTGGAGGACCGTGACCTGGCCTACCTGGAGGAGGGGACACCGCAGTTTACGCGGTACATCAAGGAGCTGCGCTGGGCCCAGCACTTCGCCCTCCTGAACCGCGAGGAAATGATGGACCGGGTGATCCGGCAGTTCAGTGACTGGGTCGGCGGAACAGTCAAGGAGAGGGAACGGATCAACTGCCACCACAACTTCACCCAGCAGGAGACGCATTACGGAAAGTCGGTCTGGGTGTCGCGCAAGGGCGCCATCAAGGCTGAAGCCGGAGACCCCGGCCTGATCCCGGGCTCCATGGGAACGGCGTCCTACGTTGTGGAGGGGCTCGGCAACACCGCTTCCCTGAACTCCTCGCCGCACGGCGCCGGCCGGGAGTACTCGCGCAATGCTGCGCGCAAGGCCTTCTCGCTGGCGCAGCTGAAGGACGCCATGCACGGCATCGAGTTCCGGGCCAGCGAGGCGTTCATCGATGAGATCCCGGCAGCCTACAAGCCCATCGACGTGGTCATGCGCGACGCCGCGGATTTGGTGAAGGTGCGGCACCGGCTGCGCCAGCTGGTCAATGTCAAGGGGGATTAGCCCCGAAATTCCAGTGGCCCGCGGGCAGGCGGATTTTTGTGGCCGAATATGACGTTGGATGAACCTGCGTGACCCCGGGTTTCCGCTCCGTTGAACGCCGTTTATGCCAGTCCCTATGGTGAATCCATGAGTACTTCCAGGCCGGGCATGACCCGCATTGTGGCCGGTGAGAGCCAGACGCCCAAGCGCCGCCGTGCCTTGGAAGTCGCGCTTGCCGTCGGCCTCGTCCTGCTGATCAGTGTGGGTGCGGTTGTTGCGTCGGCTGTGGCCCGGGATTCCAATGCCGCGGCGGCCCCTGATGCGGCGGGCAGCCCCGCAGCCGAGCTGAAGCTGGGCTACTTCGGAAACATTACGCACGCGCCGGCGCTCGTCGGGGTGAAGCAGGGCTTCATCGCGAAGGAGCTGGGTGACACCAAGTTGAGCACCCAGGTGTTCAACGCGGGCCCGGCCGCGATCGAGGCGCTTAACGCCGGCGCGATTGATGCCACTTACATCGGCCCGAATCCGGCCATCAACTCTTTCGTCAAGAGCAAGGGTGAGTCCGTCAGCATCATCGCCGGGGCAGCCTCCGGCGGCGCGCAGCTGGTGGTCAAGCCGGAGATCAAGACCGCGGCTGACCTGAAGGGCAAGACCCTGGCCTCCCCGCAGCTCGGCGGCACCCAGGACGTTGCGCTGCGCGCCTGGCTCGGCAAGCAGGGCTACAAAACCACTCCCGACGGCGGCGGGGACGTTGCGATCAACCCCACCGAGAACGCCCAGACCCTGAAGCTGTTCCAGGACGGCAAGCTCGACGGCGTGTGGTTGCCGGAGCCGTGGGCCTCCCGTCTGGTGCTCCAGGCCGGCGCCAAGGTCCTGGTGGACGAGAAGGACCTGTGGGACGGGTCGCTGACCGGCAAGCCCGGCGAGTTCCCCACCACCATCCTGATCGTGAACAGGAAGTTCGCCGCGGAGCACCCGCAGACCGTCGAGGCCCTGCTCAAGGGCCACGTCGAGGCCGTGAAGTGGCTCAACGACACCCCGGGAGCGGAGAAGGCCGCCGTCGTCAACGCTGCCCTCAAACAGGACGCCGGCAAGGCCTTGGCCCAGAACGTTATTGACCGTTCCCTGAAGAACATCGTGTTCACGGTGGACCCGCTGGCGGGAACGTATAAGAAGCTGCTGCAGGACGGCGTGGACGCCGGCACCACCAAGCAGGCGGACCTCAACGGCCTCTTCGACCTCCGGGCGCTGAACTCAGTGGCCACGGAAAAGACCACAGCTGCAGGGCTGGGCCGGGACTAGCCCGGCCCGCATCTGCACCGCCGAATTTTACGCACCACGAACAAAGGACGGGACCATGCCAGTCGTACTGGAGAACCTGGGCAAGCGCTTCGGCGAAGGCGCCCCGGTGCTGGACGACGTCAACGCCACCATCGGCAAGGGCGAGTTCGTCGCCCTCCTCGGTGCGTCCGGCTGCGGCAAGTCCACCCTGCTGAACATCATGGCTGGACTGGAGCTCCCGACGTCGGGCGCCCTGGAGGTGCCCAGCGACGGCGCCGCCTTCATGTTCCAGGACTCTGCCCTGTTTCCCTGGCTCACCGCCCGCGAAAACGTGGAGCTGGCGCTGAAACTGCGCGGCCTCGGCAAGGCCGAGCGGCGCGTGAAGGCTGCCGAACTGCTGGACCTGGTCCATCTGTCCGAGGCAGCGGACCGCCGTCCGCACGAGCTGTCCGGCGGCATGCGCCAGCGTGTAGCCCTGGCCCGCTCGCTCGCGCAGGACCGTCAGCTGCTCCTCATGGATGAGCCATTCGCGGCCCTGGACGCCATCACGCGCGACCTGCTGCACGACGAACTTGAGCGCATCTGGAAGGAAACCGGACGCACCATCGTCTTTGTGACCCACAACGTCCGCGAGGCGGTCCGGCTGGGCCAGCGAGTCCTCCTGCTGTCCTCCCGGCCCGGCCGCGTGGTGCAGGAATGGGAAGTCACCGAAGAACACCGTACCGACGCCGGTCTTGCCGGACAGCTGACCGGGGTCATCACCGCCCGGCTGCGAGAGGAGATCCGCCGCCATGCCAAGTAATTCATCTCCCGTGGCCGAGCCCGTCGAGACCCCGCTGGTTGAGCCTGGGGCCACTGAGCTTTCGACAAGCTCAAGCACCGAATCCACAAAAATCCACGCCGCGCTGACCCGGACCTCTACTGGCTCGGCGGATCTTCGCGAACTGGAATCCGGGCTGGACTCGCTGCAGTCGGACGCGGTGCGCAAGGCCCGGGTCGACTGGAGCCGCGTTCTGCTGCCGGTCGCCGCCGTCGTGGTGCTCATCATCATCTGGCAGTTCTACGTTTCGCTGGGCTTCAAACGCCGCGACCAGGTGCCCGGCCCCATGGATGTGGTGGAGCAGTTCGGCACGCTGTGGGCTGAGGGTTCGTTGCAGGAGGCGGTCTGGACGTCGCTGCAGCGCGGGCTCCTCGGGTTCCTGATCAGCGTCGCGATCGCCACGCCGGTCGGTCTGCTCCTGGCCCAGGTGGCGCCGCTGCGCAGGGCGTTCGGCCCGCTGATTTCCGGCCTGCAGGTTCTGCCGTCCGTCGCCTGGGTGCCGGCCGCCATCATCTGGTTCGGCCTCACCGATGCGACCGTGTACTTCGTGGTGTTTATGGGCGCGATCCCGTCCATCATCAACGGCCTGATCTCCGGCGTTGACCAGATCCCGCCGCAGTACCGCAGCGTGGGCACCGTCCTCGGCGCCTCGCGGCTCCAGATGGCCGTGCAGATCATCCTTCCCGCAGCACTTCCCGGCTACCTCAGCGGGCTCAAGCAGGGCTGGGCATTCTCCTGGCGTTCGCTCATGGCTGCGGAAATCATTGCGGTGGGCGGCACCATCGGCTTCGGCCTCGGCTCCATGCTGAACCAGGGCCGCGACCTCGCCGACATGACCATCGTGATGTCCGCGATCCTCCTGATCCTGGCCGTCGGCATCCTGATCGAACTGCTGGTGTTCGCGCCAATCGAGAAGCGCCTGCTCCAGCGCCGCGGCCTCCTGGCAGGCAGCACCCGCTAGGCACCCCCAAAGTTAACCGGAAAGCCCGACGCGATGATCGCCGTCGGGCTTTCTGCTGCCCGCTGGGTTTGGCGCCTGCTGTCAGCCGAGCAGCGACCAAACCGGTGCACATCCAGACGCGACACGCCAGGGATGGGGCGCATTCAGACCCATTTCGCGGCCAAAGTCCCCCACGACGGCGGCCCAGACCACCTCAAGACAGCAGCCGCCGTCGGCCTGTCAGCCTTTTGTTGAGCCAAACAAAAATGGTTCACATTGACCCGGGATACGCCGAGAATAGGGCGGATTCTGGCCTCTTTCGCAGCCGAAGTCCCCCACGACGGCAGCGGGTGCCACCCTGCCGCAGCGCACAAAAGAGCCCGACGGCGATAATCGCCGTCGGGCCCTCGGCTAACCGTCCGTCAGCCGCGGGTTAACGTTCCACAGCCGTAGACCTGAAAGCCCTTCACCCAGGCAGGGATCGTTACGACCATCGGTCCGCTATGCGTGTCCCAATCCACGATGTCGCTGTAATCACCGCTAAAGCCTGCCAATGTCGTCCACATGCAGAAATCACCGGAGGCGTATCCGTAATAGGTTCCGGGCAGGATGTCGACGCCGACTCGGTAGGTACCGTCGGCCGTAATACGAGTGGTTTTCGCGCCAGTGGCTGGGGCGAGCGTCCAAGTGCCGCAGCCGTCGGTCTCAAATCCGACGTCGCCGGGTAGAACCTGGACATAAGTGCGCGCAGGTCCGTAGTCATTGACTTTGATTTGGCCTCCGGCGAAGCCGCTCAATCGGGACCAGTAACAGCCGGAGCCGGTCCCAGTTGCCTTGTACAAGCCAGGCTGCAGGTCTATGCCCACCCGGTAAATTCCATCTCTAGTGATGGTTGTCGCTCGTGCTCCGGTGGACGGGACCGTGGTCCAAGCGCCGCAGCCGTCACTTTCAAAGCCAACGTCACCAGGAAGGATCTGCACGTACGTAACTCCTGAGACGATGTCATTCTCAATGAGGTCACTAAGGCTCCCCGAGAACCCGCCGAGCCGTGCCCAGTAGCAGAAGGATCCGCCCGTGGATTTGTACAGGCCCGGCTTGATCTGCGTTCCCACGCGGTACGTGCCGTCACCGCGAAGGACAGTCACAGCCCAGACCGGCAGCTTGAATGCCGGACTCATTGTGACCCGGGTGTCCGAGTAGATCAGGCTCGCGGATACGCGGACCGTGATGGACTTGCCGTTGTCCGCCGCAGTGAGGCGGTAGGTGCGGTAACGCGCGCCGGAGATGGCGGAACCGTTGCGGTACCACTGGTACGCGTAGGCCGACGGCGCGGGGGAGTAGGTGCCGACGTTGGCGGTGAGGACAGAACCCAGTGAGGTTCCCCCAGTGATCCTTGGCGCCGTCTTCAGGGTGATGAGCGCCCTGGCGACGGTGACGGCGCCAGTGGTGACAGACCGCGTTGCATAGCCGGGCTTGGAGACCGTGACTTTCACGTTCACCCGTGAACCGATGTAGCTGGGGTTGAAGTACAGCGCGTATCCGGTGCCGCCCCTGATAGCTACGCCGTTCCGGTACCACTGGTACCGGATGGTCGTGCCGGCCGGCCAGCCCTGGGACACCTTGACGGTGCTGCCGTAACGGTGGGTTCCCACGACGGTCAGGGGCTTCGTGGCAACAATCGTCCCGGCTGCAATCGTGCGGGCGGCGGAGACACGGTCAACAGTGAGGAAGCCGGCCTTGGTTGCCCGCACCCGCACCTTGAGTGCTTTGCCGTAGTCGGCAGCGGAAGTCGTGTACGTACGGCCCACCGCGCCCGCGATGGCCGCGGTTCCGCGGTACCACTGGTAGGACAGCGCGGCGCCGCCGGGAGCCCACGTTCCGGCGTTCACCGTCTGCACCTGGCCCACGCGGGCGGTTCCGCTGACGGTGGGAACCGGCGCGGTTAGGAACGTCGCGGAGACTCCGGTGACCTGGACAGTGGAGAGTTCCACCGCGGTGAAGCCCGGCGCTGACAGGGTCACTTTGGACCACAGTTTCTGTCCGACATCCGCGGCTGTGACTGTGTAGCGCGACGTTGTGGCCGATGCGATGGCCACAGTTCCACGGAACCACTGGAATGCCACGGCTCCCTGGTTTGCGGAGTTATCCCACTGCGGAGTGCCCAACGACAGCTCCTGGCCCACGGCAGGCCGGCCCGCCACGGCGTTGCTCCAAACAACCCCTGTGAAGGCGCCCGGGCGAACGGTGACTGCCGCCGCCGCCGACACTTCGGTGCCGGGAGCCTGGGCCTCCGACGATGCCACCACAGTGAGCTGGACGCTCTTGCCGGCCATGGACGGGACGATGTTCAGGACATCCGCCTCGCCGACTGCGTGACCGGCGGTCTGGACGGGAACGCCGTCGATAATCCAGCTGCACTGGATCCAGCCGGCGCCGCTCCACTGGCCACCCGTGGACGTGAGGGTGCCGCCGACGACGGGATCCCCCTCGACGACGGGAAGGCTGATGTTTTTGGGAGCGGCCGGCGCCGCGGGCAGTGTTTCCTCGGGTGTAGCCTCGGCGGGTACTGTTTCCGCCGGCGTGGCCTCGGCCGACGGCTGTCCTTCCGGAGCCGGGTCAACCGGTGCCGGGTCAACCGGTGCCGGATCAGCCGGTGCGGGGTCGGCTGGTGCCGGGTCAACCGGAGCGGGGTCGCCCGGTGCCGGGTCAACCGGAGCCGGTGCGGGCTCCGTAACAGTGCCGGTTTCCATCGGCAGCGCCTGTGCTGCCGGAGCCATCAGGAGTCCGGCAAGCAACGCCATGCTGCCGGCTGTGGCAATGCTCCTGGTCAGCAGACCAGGGCGCGTCCGCGTACGGACGTGTTCGTGCAGAGACAACTAGTGTCCTTCCCCCATGTTGAGACCGATCGGTGGTCCCGATCGGAGTTATTGTAGGGCTCGCCACAGACAATTCCGGCCCGTCAGCGCCATGGCGGACAGGCCCCGGATTGCTTGTCGCAATGTGACGCAGCGTTACCTTGCGTGAACTGGTGTTTCCGCGCCGTTGGTCGGGCCCGTAACACAGCCCTACCGTTGATCCATGGCAATTCAGGACATTTACCCCACGGCGCTGCGCCTCCTTGGCCGCCCCGTGCTGGTGGTGGGCGGCGGACACGTTGCTGCGCGCCGCGCGAAGGGCCTGCTCGACGCCGGTGCCCGCGTCACCGTTGTTGCCCCCGAAGCCACCGCCGCGCTCCGCGAACTCGCCGACGCCGGCCTGCTCACCTGGGAGCCCCGCACCTACCGCTCCGACGACGTCGATGGCGTCTGGTTCGTTCAGACCGCCACTGGCGATCCCGCCGTGGACACCGCGGTAGCTTCCGACGCCGAAGCACAGCGCGTCTGGTGCGTGAACGCCTCCGACCATGAGTCCTCCGCCGCCTGGACACCCGCCGTCGCCGTGGTGGACGACGTCAAGATCGCCGTCAACGCCGGGGGAGACCCGCGCCGGGCCATGGCACTGCGCGACGCCGTCGCCACCGCCCTGGAGTCCGGCGACCTGCCGCTGCGGCGCCGCCGGGCCCACCGCGGATCCGTCGCGCTCGTCGGCGGAGGCCCCGGCGACACCGGCCTCATCACCGTCCGCGGCCGCCGGCTGCTGGGCCAGGCCGACGTCGTCGTCGCCGACCGCCTCGGTCCGCGTGAACTGCTCAACGAACTCGCGCCGGACGTCCGCGTCATCGAGGTCGGCAAGACCCCCGGCCACCACCCTGTGCCGCAGGCCGAGATCAACCGGATCCTGGTCGAGGAGGCGCAGCAGGGCCACCGCGTGGTACGCCTCAAAGGCGGAGACCCCTACGTCCTGGGCCGCGGCGGCGAGGAAGCAGAATTCTGCCGCCAGCACGGCGTCGAGGTTGAAGTGGTTTCCGGTGTGACGTCCGCAATCTCCGTCCCCGCGGCCGCCGGCATCCCGGTCACCCACCGCGGCCTGGCCAAGGGCTTCAGCGTCGTCACCGGCCACGAGGAACTGTCCGAGGTCCCGGCCCGCGCCGACCACACCGTGGTCCTCCTCATGGGCGTGGGCCAGCTGCGCGAGTCCGCGGCCGCCCTCGGCAACGCCGGACTGCCCGGTGACACACCAGTTGGTATTGTTGAAAACGGCTACCTGCCGGACCAGCGCGTCACCATCGGCACCCTCGGCACCATCGCCGACCAGGCTGAGGCCGTAGGCGTCGCCAATCCAGCAGTGATCGTCATCGGTGACGTTGTCCGCGTCAGCCCTTTCGCGCCGTCGCACTTCAAAACCGCTGACTACAGCACCACCAGCCCCAACAAGCCCCGCACAAGCACCACCCGCGTTCTCACCCCCTGAAACCCGTCGATTGCTCCATAACTGCCCTTATGAGGTTCAAAAGGGCGCCTGCGGAGCAATCGGTGCAGAAGAAAAGGAACACAGCCGTGTCAACCAGCACCACCGTAGGAACCGCCGCCCGCCCGTTGCGCGTGGCCGTCATCGGATCCGGCCCGGCCGGCGTCTACGCAGCGGACATCCTCACCAAGAGCGAGGCCGTCAAGAGCGGCGAGCTGACCGTGAGCATCGACCTCTTTGACCGCTACCCGGCACCCTACGGCCTGATCCGCTACGGTGTGGCCCCGGACCACCCGCGCATCAAGGGCATCGTCAACGCCCTGCACAAGGTCCTGGACCGCGGCGACATCCGCTTCTTCGGCAACGTCGACTACGGCACGGACCTCTCCATCGAGGACCTCCGTGCGCACTACGACGCCGTCATCTTCGCCACCGGCGCCATCAAGGACGCCGACCTGAACATTCCGGGCATCGAACTCGAGGGCTCCTTCGGCGGCGCCGACTTCGTGTCCTGGTACGACGGGCACCCGGATGTATCCCGTGAATGGCCGCTGGACGCGAAGGAAATCGCCGTGATCGGCAACGGCAACGTCGCCCTCGACGTGGCCCGCGTCCTCTCCAAGCACGCCGACGACCTGCTGGTCTCCGAAATCCCGGACAACGTCTACGCCGGCCTGAAGGCATCGCCGGTCACCGACGTCCACGTCTTCGGCCGCCGCGGCCCGGCCCAGGTCAAGTTCACCCCGCTGGAGCTGCGGGAGCTGTCCCACTCCAAGGACGTGGACATCATCCTGTACCCGGAGGACTTCGAGTTCGACGAGGAATCCGACCGCCAGATCCAGAGCAACAACCAGACCAAGACCATGGTCGGAACGCTCACCAACTGGATCGCCGAGCAGCCCGAGGACCTCTCCGAGCTCAAGGCCTCCCGCCGCCTGCACCTGCACTTCCTGCACAGCCCGGTGGAAATTTACGACGACGCCGAGAACCCCGGGCGCGTCAGCGGCATGAAGTTTGAGCGCACCGAACTGGACGGCACGGGCAACGCCCGTGGCACCGGCGAATACATCGACTACCCGGTCCAGGCCGTCTACCGCGCCATTGGCTACTTCGGTTCCGCCCTGCCGGAGATCGAGTTTGACCACAAGAAGGGCGTCATCCCGAACGCCGGCGGCCGCGTCCTGGACGCCTCCGGCGAGCACGTCCCGGGCATCTACGCCACCGGCTGGATCAAGCGCGGACCGGTGGGCCTGATCGGCCACACCAAGGGCGATGCCCTGGAGACCGTGACCTTCCTGCTGGAAGACCGCGAGAACCTGCCGGTTGCCGAGGCACCCGCTGCCAGCGCCGTCGTCGACCTGCTCGAAAGCCGCGGCGTGGAATACACCACCTGGGAAGGCTGGCTGGCACTGGACGCCCACGAACTCGCCCTCGGCGCCGAGGCCACCGCGGCTGGCGGCTCCCATGGCGTTGAGGTTGTGCGTGAGCGCATCAAGGTGGTGCCGCGCGAGGACATGGTTGCCATCTCCCGCGACGGGATCGCCGCCAGCGTCTAGCACCTGACAGCAACGGGGGCCACACCTGCGGGTGTGGCCCCCTTGCTTTAAGCTCCCGCGCCGCCGGCGGCCATGAGCTCGAGGCGCTGCAGGGTTTCCCGGTTGCGCACCGTGATGATCGGGTCGCGCAGTGCCTTGGGAACAGCCAAGCCCGGGCCGCGGACCGCGTCCTCGGCTATCGTGACCCGGCACTGCTCGCCGAGCTCTTCAATGGTGAGAATGACCTTGGCCTCGCCGATCGGCCAGCCGCGGGCGATCAGTTCCAGCTGCCGGCCCGGCTCGGCCGCGGTCACCTTGGTTGAATCGTTGATGAGCAGCGGCCAGGCGCCCACGGAGTGGTGGAGCAGGGCCCCGACCTCCGGCCAGCGCGCGTCCACGGAACGGATCCTCGAGGCGCCCACCACCCAGCCGGAATAGAGCCAGCCGTCCGCTATCACTGCCCACACTGACGATGCCGGTGAATTGAAGACCTGCGTGACGGTTGACATGGTATTCCTTTCGTCGGCCGGAGGCTGGCGCCGGGCGGCGGAGGTCCGGTCTGAAGCTTTGAGCCCGGCCGGATGGGGGTCGCCGGAAATCGGTCGGGCAGGGCGCCGCGCGGCACGGTACGAGCGCTCCCGGAGCCGGCGGGCCCAGGCATAAGTCCCGGCCCCGGGCAGGGGGTGCTTCAGCGGATCGAAGCGGATGGCCGTGTCCCCGCTGTCCGTACCTCCGCTATCGGGAGCGGCCCTCAGGTGCAGTACGCCTGCCTGCACCCACCGGCCTGCCGGGGCGGAGTAGGACAGCGCCAAGGTCCAGTCTCCGGTGGCCAGGGACTCCTTGAAGTCCCCGTCCGTGCTGGCCCTGCCCGTCGCGCGCCCGGGCAGCGACAGCGTCCGCAGCCCCAGCAGGACGGGGCCCTGGGCACCCTTGTAGGGCATCAGCGTGGTGAACTTTGCGGTCTCAATATCCAGCTTGGGCAACAACAGGAACCGGCCAGGAAGGCTCCATCCGGTCGAGGCAAACAGGACATCGGCGACGTCCTCGGAGTCGCCGGCGCCAGTGACCACCCGGAGCGCCAGGCCCAGAATGTCCGGCAGTGACTCCGGGAGCCCGACCGAGCGGGAAAACCGCCCGCGCACCTGGCGCGTCCCGGCGTCGTCGAGCCAGGAGATGCCGCTGGGCCCCGGAAGACCTGCAGCCGTGCGCCCCTCGGCACCGGTGAGTGTCAGTTCCCCAACCAGGCTGATGCCCCGCGGATGAATCGGACGGAAGGGGCGCACCGCCTTGACGGCCCGGAACACCGCGGCAAAACCGCGCCCGGCGACCTCGGCTGCCCGCTCCGTCGCCCCCTCTGCCTGTATTCCCCTGCCGGTGCTTGATTGTCCCCGCATGCGTCGCCTTTCCATGACTACATCCTGCCGAACTTTGACCGGACCAGAGCGAAAATTCCGTAGCAAATGAAACCTGCGCCGATGGCAAACAACAGGTAGGGGCCGAAGGCCTGGTCACGCAGCGCCTTCAGGCTCCCGTCAAGGCCGGTGGATTCCTCGGGGGTGTGCTTGGCGGCCGCGATGGCAAAGAGGAGGCCGGCCAGGAACAGCGCGATGCCTTTGGCCACGTGGCCGGTCACACCCAACGAGTCGATGATCTTGCCGCGGCGCGTGCCGTTGAAGTGGAAGAGCTCCTCCTTGAACCCACGCCGGAAACCTTTCACCATGAAGTAGATGCCCACGCCGATGACGGTCAGGCCCAGGGCACTGAGGATCACGCTGCCAAAGGGATTGGTGAGGAGGGCTGCGCTTACGTCCCTCGTGGACTCGCCGGAGTCACCGCGGAGCCCCACCGCAAAGCCGCCGAAACTGAGCCCGACGCTGCCGTAAGCGATCGCGAGGAAGCCAGAGGAGATCAGCTTCCCGATCCGTTCCTTGCGGGGCAGGCGCCGGGCCCGGAGCGTGGCTTCGCTCAGCTGCCAGAGGGAGAGCCCGGCGCACCCGATCATGCCGGCCCACATGAGTGCCGGTCCCCACGGATTGGCTGCCAGTTGTTCGATGGCACCGGTGGGTTCGGCCTCGCCGGGCTGGCCGAAGGCCAGGGCCACCGCAATGGCGCCCACGATGATGTGCAGCAGGGCCATGACAGCAAAACCCGAACGCGCGACGACGTCGAGCGCCTTGGTGTTCGATGCAGCCTCCGCGGCGTCGGCCGCTTCGCTGATCGTCGAGTCGTTGTCCGTCGTGACCTCCGGTTAGCAGTTGTCCATTTAGCCGTTCATCGGCCCTTCCGCGTGGATGCGCTCAGAGCCCTCACCCACGAGCCTCACTGTGCAGCGCACCACGAGGTCATCGGGTGCCGTGTCGATGTCGACGAGCGCTTCGCCCGCGCTGAGGACGGTGAATACTTCCGAGCCGGCCTCGACGTCGAAGCCCTTGCTTTTGGCAGCCTGCGTTGCGTTGGCCAGCGCCTCGCGCTTCAGCCCGTCCACATATGCCTGGTCGTCCTCGCGTTCGGAGTCACCGAATGCCCAGCCGAACAGTGTTCCTGTTGATCCCATGGCGTTGATTTTACGCCCAGGTCCATTGATATTACGGGCTATCGTAACGTTAGTAAGTGTGCTTACCATATGGGGACCATGACTTTGGTACGGCTGGCGGGCATCTGCTTGCAGGATCCGCGGCGGCCACTGTTCCGGATTGAACCTCTTGTATTAGGAAGGACATCATGGCTGGAAATCTCTTTGCGCGGTCTGTTCATGACCTCACGGCAGCGGCCTGGTTTGGCGGTTCGCTGATGGGCGCGATCGGGCTCAATGGAGCCGCGGCGGAGGCGAAAGACCCGGCTGAACGGACCCGGCTGTCGAGCCGCGGCTGGATGAAGTGGGCTCCGGTGCAGACGGCCGCCTTCGCCACGCATTTGCTGGCGGACCTGTTCATCGCACTGGAAAACAAGGACCGGATCGCCCAGCAGGAAGGCGTTGCCCGGGACACCCTCTACAAGACGGCGGTCACCCTGGCGGGAGCGGCGGTTACCCTGTACGCCGGCGCGCTGGGAAAGAAGGTGGACAAGCTGGCCGACGAGGGTGCCGAAGGTGCCACCGAACCTCGGCCGGGAGCTTCGCAGAAGCTGCAGTCGGCGCAGAAGCAGCTGAAGGCGCTGCAGTGGGCCATCCCCGCCTTCGCCGCCTCGGTCATCGTCCTGGGCGCCAAGCACGGCGAAATGCAGCGGCCCAAGAACGTGTTCAAGGGCCTGCGCTGACAGCAGCCGGGAAGCGGCCATAACGCGAACGACGCCGGCCGGGCACCTTGGGTGCCCGGCCGGCGTTGCGCTCGTCCCGCCGTCGTGCCTTATGTCGGCTGGCTGTTTGCGGGCGGAAGATTCGGATTCATGTCCTGCAGGTGCGGGTCCTCGGCGGTCCACACCTGGATGATGGCCCATGCCACGGCCGCCAGCGGAACGGACAGGACGGCGCCGATGATGCCTGCCAGGATGGTGCCCGCCGTCAGGGCCATGAGGATGACCAGGGCGTGCAGCTGCAGCGACTTGCCCATGACGACTGGCTGCAGCAGGTCGCCTTCGAGCTGGTTGACCGCGATGACCACCGCCACCACGATCAGCGCCACGACCGGTCCGTTGGCGACGAGCGCCACCAGGGCGGCGAGGATCCCGGCCACGGTTGCCCCGACGAGGGGAATGAAGGCGCCGATGAAGACGATGATGGCCAGCGGGATGGCCAGCGGCACCTGCATGATCAGCAGCGCGGCGCCGATGGCCACGGTGTCCACGAGCGCAACGATGGCCGTGCCCCGGACGTAGCCGCCCAGGACCTCCAGCGTCCGCTTGCCCACGCGCCGCAGCCTGGCTTCGCGCTCCCCGGAGAAGGGCCGCAGGAGGAAATTCCAGATCTTCGCCCCGTCCTTGAGGAAGAAGAAGAGGATCACCACCACGAGGCTCGCTCCGGCCAGGAACTCCGTGACCACGGACAGGCCGGTGATGGCGCCGGACCGGACCTGGCTGCTCGTGGCGAACTGGACGGCGCCTTCCCGGGCCTGGTTCAGCTGCTCGCGGTCAATCGGGACCGGGCCTGAAAGGAGGAAGTTCTCGAGTTCGTCGAGCCCCTCGGAGGCCTGCTGGACCAGCTCGCCCCACTGGCTGCGGACAGAGAAGTAGATGACGGTGCCCACGCCCGCCAGCAGGAGCAGCAGGGCAACAAAGGCCACAGCCGTGGCGAGCCCGCCGGGCAGTCCGCGGCGCCGCAGCAGGTTGACAAACGGGCCGATGGCGGCGGCGAGGATCAGGGCGATCAGCACCGGAATGACCAGCAGCCGGACCTGCAGGAGGCCGTACACGGACACGGCCGCCACAGCAAGCACCAGCAGAACCTGGGCGCACCGTATCCCGAGCCTGCCGAAGTTGTCGGCCCACAGCTCCCGGGGAGGTTTGTGCTGCGGTTGCGCGGCAGCGTTTCGGGGCGGGAGCGGACCGGACCCGAGCTCTTGGGGTGGATCTTGCTCGGACAGGCGGGCTGTACGGGCCATGGGAACTCCTACTCATCAGGTCAATCAGTCGACTGGCTTGGTTAGTAAGCCTACTGACGTTTCCTGTTGAGGTGAAAGCCCGTTACTCCCGGAGCCACTCCGCGCAGGAGTTGAGGTTCCGGTGCACGCTGGCCACGGCGGCATCGCCGTCGCGTGCTTCGATGGCGTCCACGAGGTCCCCGTGGCCGGCCTGCGGCAGGCCGTCGAAGCCGGGGCGCCGGTGCTGCTTCAGCAGGTCGGCGTGGAACACGTCGCCGAAGCTGACATAGAGCTCGTGCAGGAGGGGGTTCCCGGAGGCCTGCGCCACGCGTACGTGAAAGCCCCAGTCCGCACGGGCCCAGCGCGCGTAGTCTCCGGCGTGCCAAGCGTCCCCACGCTCGGTGAGCAGCGCGCGCATGGCAGCGACGTCGTCGGCCGTTGCATGCCGGGCGGCGAGGCGGGCGGCCTGCGTGTCGAGTCCCACGCGGACCTCGAGGATGTGTTCGTCCGTGTGTTCCTTGTAAAGCCGGCGGGCGGCTCCGGAGATTTCGCTGGTGGCACGGACGTATGTTCCGTCGCCGCGGCGGACCTCGAGCATCCCGCTGTGGGCCAGTGCCTTGACCGCTTCCCGGAGCGTCCCGCGGGACACGCCCAGCCCGGACATGAGCTCGGTTTCGGAGGGTATGCGCTGCTGCAGCGGCCATTCGCCCGACTGGATCATTTCGCGGAGTTTGGCGGTGACTTCGTCCGCCAGCGGCTGGCGGTGCGACGTGCTCAGGGTCATGGCGTCCTATTCTTTCATTCCGGCGGGGGCGGTTCCGGCGGCGCCCGTTCCCGCTGAGCCGGCGCCGGTGGCGCTGACTCCGCCAGCCCGGCCGCTGCTGAGCAGGTGCGCCACGACGATCTGAACCACTGCGATGACCAGGAGCAGTGCCAGCGGCAACGTCCAGCTCCCCGTCGCGCTGTGCAGCAGGCCCATGCCGAAGGGTCCGACGGTGGCAAGAAGGTAGCCGGTGGACTGGGCCAGGGTGGACAGGGCCGTTGTCTCGGCGGTGTTCCGGCCGCTGCGGCTGATGATCACCATCACCAGGGGGAAGATGCCCAGGCCGAAGCCCAGCAGCACCGCGGGGATGACGGCCAGTGAAACGGGGAGGAAGAGGAGTGCGGCAATGCCTGCGGTCATGGTCAGGGTTGCGAGGTGGACGGCGGGACGCAGCATCCGCGGCCGGGAACCGATGGCGATCAGCACCATGCCGGCCGGGACCGAGACCAGCTGCATGATGCCGAACATGAGGGCGCTGTCCGCCGGGCTGAGGCCCATGGTGGTGAGCATGTACGGGAACCAGCTGAGCAGGGCATAGGCGAGCAGCGCCTGCAGGGTGAAGATGCCGGTGAGCAGCAGCCCCGTCTTGGTGCGCAGCAGCGGCCAGGGGGAGATGTGTCCGGCCGTTCTCCGGATCCTGTTGCGGTGGGCGTGCAGGGTCACGGGCAGGAAGCCCAGGAACGCGGACAGGGCAAGGATTCCGATGGTGCCCAGTCCGGCCGACGGTGACCCCAGCAGTTGCGCCAGCGGAACCACCATGACGGCCATGACGGTGGCGCCGCTGGTCATGGTCACGGTGTAGACGGCCGTCATGAGGGACGTGCGCGCGGCGAAGTGCTCCCGGATGAAGGACGGCATGGACACGTTGCAGACAGCCAGGCCGGACATTCCCACCACGGTGCCCACCACCAGCATGCCGGTGGTGGGGATGCCCCGGACCAGCAGGCCGGCTGCCAGCATGCCGAGCGAGAGCAGGATGGCCTTCTCCACTCCGAGCTTCCCGGTCAGCCACGACGTCGCGGCTCCGGCCACGGCGAAGCACAGTGTGGGAATGGAGGGGATCAGCGAGGCAACCAGCGGACCGTAGCCCAGGACCTGCTGCAAGTCGTGCAGCAGGGCCGAGGCGCCAGTGATGCCGGCTCTCAGGTTCAGGCCGATGAGCACCAGGGCAATGACGCCGGCGACGACGGCGGTGCGCGGCTTGGTGGGGTACGTGGCTGAGGTCCGGGGTGCTGAGGAAGTAGTCGCCATGTCTTAACGTTAGACGTTTGACGTTTGATGTCTAGAACTTTGTGGGGAAACTCTCGCGGGCACTCCGGCCCGGGCATAGACTCAGCCCAGCAGGCGCTTCGAGCGCAGCAACCCGGCAATGGGAAAGGACGCCGCGCAGCCATGACTGCCGAAGGGCTTGAGACCGAGAAAAAGTACGACGTCGACGCCGGCACAGCGCTGCCTGACCTTGCCGCGATCCCCGGTGTGGCCGGCGTGGGTGAACCCCATGATGCCGAACTTGAAGCCGTCTACTTTGACACCGAGGACCTGGTTCTGGCCTCCCGCCGCATCACGCTGCGCCGCCGGAGTGGCGGAGCCGACGCCGGCTGGCATGTCAAGCTGCCACCGGACGCCGGCGCTGCGGCCGGGAGTGGGTCCGCCTCGGAGGAGGGGCCGGCACCCCGCCGGGAGATCCACGCCCCGCTGGGCCAGTCCGACGTCGTTCCCGAGAGACTGCTGGCCCACCTCCATGCGTTCCTTCGCGGAGCGGATCCCGTGCCCGTGGCCCGCCTGAGTACCCGGCGCACCAGCCATGCACTTTACGGGGACGACGGCGTGCACCTCGCCGACTTTGCCGATGACACCGTGGAAGCGGAACTGCTTCAGGGGGCGGCCGGGAAACAGCAGTGGCGCGAATGGGAACTCGAGCTGGTTCACGGCCAGCCGGGGGTATTCACGGCAGCAGCAGCGGTGCTGGCCGCGGCCGGTGGCCGGCCGTCGGCACACGAGTCGAAGCTGCGGCGCGCCCTGGGGCCGGCGGCGCCGAAAGCCTCCGGGACTGCAGGACCTGAAGGTGCTGCCGAACCTGAAGGCACTGCCACAACGGAAGGCGGGGGAAAGCAGCCCGGCGGCAGGAAACCGGGTAAGAAGTGGCCGGCGTCCGCCGTCGTAAGCGCGTACCTGGCCGGGCAGATCAGCGAAATCCTGGCCAACGACGCCCGGGTGCGGCTGGAGGAACCCGACGCGGTCCATGCGATGCGCTCGGCCACGCGCCGCCTGCGGTCGGCCCTGGCGGTTTACCGGAAGCTCTACGGCCAGGGCGCCGTGGGCAGGCTGCGCGACGAGCTCAAGTGGCTGGGCCGGATCCTCGGCACGCCCCGCGACGCCGAAGTGATGCAGAACCGGCTGAGGGCCAACACCGGCAAGCTTCCGCCGGGGGTGGCGGCCGACGACGTGAAGCGGCGGATCGAGCGGGAGCTGGGCGCCAGGCTCGACGCCGGCTACCGCAAGGCGCAGGAGGTGCTCCTGACCGACCGCTACTTCCGCCTGCTCGATGACCTCGAAGAGTTCCGTGACCACCCGCCCGTCCGGCCCGCGGCTTCGGCACCCGCGCGCAAGGCCGCCGGCAAACTGGTGGGCAAGTCGGCCAAACGGCTGCGCCGCGCCCACAAGGCGGCTCTGCGGGTCAAAGACGGCGCCGGCGAAAAGCCCGGCATGGAGCTCAAAGATGTCACGGCGCATGAAACCGCGCTGCACCAGGTGCGGAAGGACGCCAAACGGCTAAGGCATGCGGCCGAGACTGTGGATCCCGTCTTTGGCCGGCGCGCCGCCAAGCTGGCCAAGGTGGCGCACAAACAGCAGAAGATCCTCGGTGACCACCACGACAGCGTGATGGCGCGGATTTTGCTGGGGAAGCTCGCTGGCGGCCCCGGCCTGCCGGAGCCGGTGGAGGCAGCCTACGGTTCGCTCCTGAAACAGGAACAGAAGAGCACAGCCAAAGCCGAAGCCAAGTACCGCAAGGCGCACCGGAAGTCCCGGAAGGCAATTCGGCGCGGAGTGGGATAGCAGGGCAGCCGGTGGACGAGCACCCAGAACGGCATGCATCGCGCCCGGGGAACACGGTCATCAGCCTTTCCGACGTGGACGCGGACATGGTGCCCGAGGTGGGCGGCAAGGCTGCCCACCTCGGTGTGCTCCTGGCTGCCGGATTGCCGGTCCCGCGCGGCTTCTGCGTGACCACCGCGGCCTACCGGCGGCTGGCGGACGCGGCGGGAGTCGAGCCGTCCGAGCCGTCCGAGCGGACGCGAAGCAGGCTGGCCTCGGCATCCTTGCCCGGGGACATCGTCGAAGCCATCCTTGCCGCCTACGCTGATCTGGGCGAGGACACCCCGGTGGCCGTGCGCTCCTCTGCCACTGCTGAGGATCTTCCCGAGGCCAGCTTCGCAGGGCAGCTGGACACGTACCTCAACGTCGTCGGTTCCGAGGCGCTGTTGGATGCGGTCCTCCGCTGCTGGGCCTCCCTGTGGACGGACCGGGCCGTGGCCTACCGCGCAGACCACGGAATGGATCAGCGCCCGGTCGGCGTCGCCGTCGTTGTTCAGGAGATGGTGGACGCCGCCGTCGCCGGGGTGATGTTCACGGCGAACCCGTTGACCGGGCGGCGCAGGGAAACCGTGATTGACGCCGCACCCGGACTCGGCGAGGCGCTGGTCAGCGGGGCTGTGAACCCGGATCACTTCACGGTCGATGCCGCGACCGGGGAGATCCTTCAGCGCCGCCTGGGCGACAAACTCGTTGAAAGCCGGCCCGCCGAGGGCGGCGGGACCCGCTTGCTGCACCGGCAGGATGGCGCGCGGCAGGCGTGCCTGACGGACGAGCAGGTCCGCACGCTGGCCAAGATCGGGACGCGGGTGGAGGAGCTGTACGGGGAACCGCAGGATATGGAGTGGGCCGTCGAACCGCACGGCGGGATCCGGGTGCTGCAATCCCGTCCAATCACCACGCTGTTTCCCCTGCCCGGGCCCCACAACCACGACGACGGCGCCCGGGCCTACCTTTGTGCCAGCCTGCTGCAGGGGCTGACCCGGCCGCTGACACCCATGGGTCTGGCATCCTTCACCCTCATGAGCAATAGCTACCGGTCGGCATTCGCCGGCAACGAACCGGCGGCCTACCGTTCCGTGCAGATCGGGATGCGCATGTATGTCGATGTCACGCCCCAGCTGCGCAGCAAGGGCGGGAGGCGCGGCCTGCTGAGGGCCATGAAAGTGGCCGACGCCCGGTCCGTGGAGGTGTTGGCCTATCTGGCCGCCGACCCCCGCTTCGCCGTCACCAAGGCCACCAGGGTGGCTTCGCTGAAAGCGGGACTCCGGGCCTCGCCGCCGTTTGGCCTGCTTGGGCACGTCCTGGCCGCGATGGTCAATCCAGCCGCGGCGCTGGAACGGGTCAGGGCAGCGGACCGTGAGTTGGACCGCATGCTGGTGCTGCCGGAGCCGGCCTCCGGCGCCCTGCGGCTGGATTTCGTGGAACGCTTCCTCACCAAAGACATCACGCCCGCCGTGATGCGGGTACTGCCGCCGGCCGCCGCGGGGTATATCTGGCTGGGTCTGGCACGGCTGCTGCTGGGCCGGCTTGTGGAGGCCGGCGACCTGCAGGCCGTGCTGCGAGGTTTGCCGCACAATGTGACCACCGAAATGGATCTGGAGCTCTGGCGGACCGCCACCTCAATCCGGGAGGACCCGGATTCAGTCCGCGCGCTCACCGGGGAGGACCCGCAGGTACTCGCCGGCCGCTACCTCGAAGGAACGCTGCCCGCCGTCTGCCAGGACGCCCTGCGCAGCTTCTTCGCAAAATACGGTCACCGCGCGGTGGCCGAAATTGATCTTGGCGTTCCCCGGTGGCGCGAGGACCCCGCGCACATCGTCAACGTTGTGGCCAACTACCTCAAGCTCGCGGACCCGGGGCTCGCTCCGGACCGGCTCTTCCGGCGGACCGCAGAAAATGCCGAAGCGAAGGTTGCCGAGCTGGCCGAACGCGCCGCCCGGTCCAGGGGAAAGCTGTTCGGCAGAATCGTTGCCCACAGCCTGCGGCGGGCACGGGAAACCGCCGGCATGCGCGAGTACCCCAAGTTCCGGCTGATCACGGCCTTCGCTTTCCTCCGCCGCCAGCTCCAGCAGGTGGGCGAGGAACTCGCAGGCGCGGGCCGGATCACGGCGCCGGACGACGTCTTCTTCCTGGACCTCACCGAAGCCCGCGTGGCATTGCGCGGCGCGGACCTGCGCGGACCCGTCGCCGAGCGCCGCCAGAGCTACCAGCGTGAAGTGCGGCGCCGGCGCATTCCCCGTTTACTGCTTTCCGACGGCACCGACGTCGAGGCGGCCATGGCCGCGCAGGCGCATGAAGCGCCGTCCCTGGACGGGCAGCTGCGGCAGGGAACCCTAATGGGGACGGCGGCCTCCGCCGGAACCGTGACAGGCAAAGCCAGGGTGATCCTGGACCCGGCCGGCGCGCATCTGGAGCCGGGCGAAATCCTCGTTGCGCCGTCAACGGATCCCGGGTGGACGCCGCTCTTCATGACCGCCGGCGCACTGGTCATGGAAATGGGCGGACCCATTTCCCACGGTGCCGTGGTGGCGCGGGAATACGGAATTCCCGCCGTCGTCGGTGTCCCCGACGCCACCATGCGGATTCGAACCGGGGACACCGTCACCGTGGACGGGGCCGCGGGGACGATTGCGGTGAAGGAGGAGTGACCGCCGTCCGGCGGTGTCACTCCCGCCCTTCCGACGGCGGCGGGTAGGATCGCGTCCATGGAATTCGTCGTGATGTACAGCCTGCGTGAGGGCGCCGACCGTTCGCGTGTTCTCGAGACGTACCCCCGCCACAAGGCCTACTACGAGGAGTTCCGCGCAGGCGGCGGCGGGTTGGTGGCGCTCGGCCCCTTCCAGACGGCTGACCCAGCTGGCGCATCGATGGGAATCTTCACGTCGCGCGAGGACGCCGAACGCTTCGTGGCCGGCGATCCCTTCATCACCGAGGGGCTCGCGGAACCGCGGATCCTCGACTGGGACGTGGTGCGTTTCGAGTAGCGCGTCAGCGCCAGGAGGGCACGTGAGCACCTTCGTTCTTGTCCCCGGCGCCGGGGGAGTGGGCTGGTACTGGCACCGGCTTGTTCCGGAGCTGGAACGGCTGGGGCACGCAGCCATTGCGGTCGATATCCGTGAGGACGACCCCCGTCTGGGACTGCAGGAGTATGCCGACATCGTCGTCGCGGCTGTCGGCGACCACCGCGATGTGGTGCTCGTGGGCCAGTCCCTTGGCGCCTTCACGGTCCCGGTTGTCGCGGCGCGGGTGCCGGTGGAGCTCATCGTCCTGCGGCCCGACGTGCCCACCAGGGCCCTGGTTGGCCGCGATGACCGGTTTTTCCCTTTGGACTTTCAACGGGGCGTGGTCCGGACCCGGCTTGGCCTGGGGATTGACGAAATCCCGGGCGGACACCTGGTCGCCCTGAGCAACCCGGTCGAACTCGCAGCCCGGCTGGATGGCTTTGCCCGCGGATCCCTGTGACCACGGGGTAAGCCAGTTCAGCCGGTGTGCCCGGCCACTGGTTCAGCCGGCTCAGCCGGTGTGCCGCGCCCCGAGCCGGGCCACCGCCAGGGCCAGCCATAGCTGCACCCGGTCGGCGGTGACGGAGGGGTCGTACCCGGTGAGCTCGGTGATCTGCGCCAGCCGGTAGCGGACCGTATTCCGGTGCAGGGTGAGCGCCTCGGCGACGGCGGCGACCGAGCCGTTGTTGTTCAGGTAGCTCTCCAGCGTGGCCATCAGTTCGGCGCCGTGGGCGGTGTCGAAGCTCCGGAGCGGGTCCAGCGATTCGTTGGCCATGTCCGCCAGCGGCACGTCCTCACTGGCCAGGAGCAGGGAGGTCAGGCTCAGCCGTTCGGGCTCGTTCACCGGCAGCCCGTGACTGGCTGCGTCCCGTGCCTCGAAGTAGCTCCAGCGCAGTCCGTTCGGTTTGGTGTAGGCGCCGCCGATGCCGATGGCGGCGTGGATGCCGGCCTCGGCGAGGTGGTCGCTGAGGCTCCTGGCCATGGCGGTGGCGCCGCGGCCGTCGTCGGCCACCACCGTCACCAGGTCCTTTCCGACGACGGCGGTCACCGCTTCCTCCAGCGCCTGCGGCAGTGAGGAGCTGACCAGCTGCTTGTGGTGCGCCTCGGAACCGGCCAGAATCACCACGTTCTTGCGCGTGCTGTTGATGCCCGTCCCGGCGAGGCGGCGCTGGGCCTCGCTGGGGTCCAAGGTTCCGTGGATGACGTCCTCGAGCACCTGCCCGCAGAGCGCCCGTTCGGCCTGGCGCTGTTTGACCATGTTGTTGAGTTCAACGCTGATGAGGTTCTGCGCGTAGCCGATGATGCCGGAGTCCTCGAACGGCTGCTTCACCCAGAGGGTGCAGGCATCGCGGCGGCCCGTGGGGATGGGGTACGTGGTCCAGGAGTCCGCGGTGGGCGGCTCGTTTCCGCTGTTGTACAGCTGGGCGGTGAACTGGGTGAGCGCGATCTCGGTGCGGAGCATGCCGCCCAGGTGCCGCAGGAGTTCGGCGAGCCCGCCTCCGGTCAGCAGCGCGCGGGCCAGGATCTGGTGTCCGGCGATGAGACGCTCGAGCTTCGAATAGTGGTCCGCGGACTGCGCGTCGGCAACGAGCTTGCTGATGGCGATGAACGGGGTGCCATAGGGCACTTCGACCACCGGCAACCCCCACCGGTTCGCTTCCGCCACCAAAGCCGGTGGAACGGCGTCGTGCGAGAGACCCACGCCGAAACCGATGCCGACGGCGCCGGCGCGCTGGACCTGGCGCACAAAGCGGCGCTGCTCGGGCGCACTTTTCATCCGGAGCCCGGTGGTCAGCACGAGTTCACCGCCGTTGAGGAAGCGCTGCGGGTCTTCCAGTTCGGTGACCGCAACCCAGCGGATGTCCTGGTGCGAAGTGGTCTCCGCGAGGCTGGATTTCTTGAGTCCCAGAGACTGCACGGCCAGTAGCGCCGCGAGGGAAATTGCCATGGATCAAGCGTAGCGGGAGGCTGGCCGATCGCACTAAAGCAGCGGTACAAGGGTGTGCAGGTGGCTATTCCCCGCGGTGTCGGGCTGGAATAGGCTCGAGTCAGCCGCATCACACCATTCAGGACGAAAGAGGTTGTACACCGTGGTTCAAACCTTGCAGAACTTCATCAACGGAGAGTTCGTCACGCCTGCAGGCACAGGCCTGATCGACATCGTGAACCCCGTTACCGGGGACGTGGTGGCCAAGTCGCCCGTCTCCGTAGAGGCTGATGTCGACGCCGCCATGGCTGCCGCCAAGGACGCCTTCAAGACCTGGAAGCACGTGACCCCCGGGCAGCGGCAGCTCATGCTGCTCAAGCTCGCCGACGCCATCGAGGCCAACAGCGACGAACTCGTCGATGCCCAGCACCGCAACACCGGGCAGGTCCGCTCCCTGATCGCGTCCGAGGAAGTGGCAGCAGGCGCCGATCAGCTGCGCTTCTTTGCCGGTGCCGCCCGCATCCTCGAAGGCAAGTCCGCCGGCGAGTACTTCGAGGGCCACACCTCCTTCGTCCGCCGCGAGCCGATTGGCGTAGTGGCCCAGGTGGCACCGTGGAACTACCCGTTCCTGATGGCCATCTGGAAGATCGGCCCCGCGCTTGCCGCCGGCAACACCGTGGTCCTGAAGCCTTCCGACACCACGCCCGAATCCACGCTGGTGCTGGCAAAGCTGGCCAAGGACATCCTGCCGGCAGGCGTCTTGAACGTCATCCTCGGCACCGGCGAAACCGGCGCGATGATGGTGGAGCACAAGGTCCCGGGCCTCGTGTCCATCACCGGGTCCGTCCGCGCCGGCATTGCCGTCGCATCGGGGGCCGCGAAGGGCCTCAAGCGCGCGCACCTGGAACTGGGCGGCAAGGCCCCGGCTATCGTCTTCAAGGACGCCGACATCAAGAAGAGCGCCGCGGCCATCGCCGAGTTCGCGTTCTTCAACGCCGGCCAGGACTGCACGGCCATCACCCGTGTCCTGGTGGAGGACTCGGTGCACGACGACGTCGTGGCCGCCATGGTGGAACACACCAAGACCCTCCACACCGGCTCCCAGAACGACGAAGACAACTACTTCGGCCCGCTGAACAACGTCAACCACTTCAAGGCGGTCAGCGCCGTCGTCGACTCACTGCCGGCGCACTGCCGGATCGAGACCGGCGGCCACCGCGCCGGAGAGAAGGGCTTCTTCTTCGAGCCCACCATCGTCACCGGCGCCAAGCAGACGGATGACATCGTGCAGAAGGAAACCTTCGGCCCGGTCATCACCGTGCAGAAGTTCAGCACGGAACAGGAAGCCGTGGACCTGGCCAACGACGTCGAATACGCCCTGGCCTCCAGCGTCTGGACCAGCGACCACGGCACGGCCATGCGGCTCAGCCGGGACCTTGACTTCGGTGCGGTCTGGATCAACACGCACATCCTCCTCACCGCCGAAATGCCCCACGGCGGCTTCAAGCAGTCCGGCTACGGCAAGGACCTCTCCATGTACGGCGTCGAGGACTACACGCGCATCAAGCACGTCATGTCCGCACTTGACGCGTAGTCCCCACCGGCGCCCAGAAAGGCTAACTTCATGACCACCACCGCCAACGAAATCACTTACCGCCTCGAGCAGAAGCGCCGCGTCCAGGCCGACTTCCCGGGCCCCAAGTCCCTGGCCCTGACTGAACGCCGCAAGGCAGTAGTGGCCGCAGGCGTCGCCTCCAGCGTTCCGGTTTACGTCGCAGACGCCGACGGCGGCATCATCCACGACGTCGACGGCAACTCCTTCATCGACCTCGGCTCGGGCATCGCAGTGACCAGCGTCGGCGCGTCCGACCCCGCCGTCGTCGGCGCCGTGAAGGAGGCCGTGGAGCACTTCACCCACACCTGCTTTATGGTCACCCCGTACGAAGGCTACGTCGCGGTCGCCGAGCAGCTGAACAAGCTCACCCCCGGCACCCACGAGAAGCGCACCGTCCTGTTCAACTCGGGCGCCGAAGCCGTGGAAAACGCCATCAAGGTGGCCCGCCTGGCCACCGGCCGGGACGCCGTCGTCGCATTTGACCACGCCTACCACGGCCGCACCAACCTGACCATGGCGCTGACCGCCAAGGCCATGCCGTACAAGACCAACTTCGGCCCGTTCGCGCCCGAGGTCTACCGCATGCCCATGAGCTACCCGTTCCGCGAAGAAAACCCGGAGATCACCGGTGCCGAGGCCGCCAAGCGCGCCATCACCGCGATCGAGAAGCAGATCGGCGGCGACCAGGTGGCCGCCATTATCATCGAACCGATCCAGGGCGAGGGCGGCTTCATCGTCCCGGCCGAAGGCTTCCTGCCGGCGCTGTCCGCCTGGGCCAAGGAAATGGGCATCGTCTTCATCGCCGATGAGGTCCAGTCCGGCTTCTGCCGCACCGGCGAATGGTTCGCCGTGGACCACGAGGGCATCGTTCCGGACATCATCACCATGGCCAAGGGTATCGCCGGCGGCATGCCGCTGTCCGCCATCACCGGCCGTGCGGACCTGCTGGACGCCGTCCACCCCGGTGGCCTCGGCGGCACCTACGGTGGCAACCCGGTGGCCTGCGCCGCCGCCCTGGCCTCCATCGGTTCCATGCAGGAATACGACCTCAACGCCCGCGCCAAGCACATCGAGGAGCTGGCCCTCGGCAAGCTGCGCGATCTCGCTGAAGAGGTTTCCGTGATCGGCGACATCCGTGGCCGCGGCGCCATGCTGGCCATCGAGCTGGTCCAGGCCGGTTCGAAGGAGCCCAACCCGGAGCTCACCAAGGCCGTTGCCGCCGCCTGCCTCAAGGAAGGCGTCATCATCCTGACCTGCGGAACCTACGGCAACGTCATCCGCCTGCTGCCGCCGCTGGTGATCAGCGACGAGCTGCTGCTCGACGGCCTCGAGGTGCTCGCCGCGGCCATCAAGGCCAACGCGTAGTTCACGCCGCTTTGGCGCGAACTGGCAGATAACGCCCTCAAACGCGGAAAAAGGGCATTATCTGCCATCTCGCGTTTTATAAACGCACGACGACGGCGGGCCGGGTACCAAAAGGTGCCCGGCCCGCCGTCGTTCTCGCCGCCGACGTACTCACCGTTGCGTTCCCGCCTCCCTGCCGTGTTCCAGCCCGCTCGCGCGGGCGCCGCGGTAGAGTCATCCTCACCACTGCACTTCACGCCGCAGGGCGGTGAGCGCCGCAGGGAAACGGGCGCCGGCCTGCACTACCCACAGAGGGGTTTCGCATGCGATACGTAGTCGGTTACACACCCACCGAGCGAGGCGCTGACGCTGTCGCCCTGGCCACTTCACTGGCCCTGGCCCAGGGCGCCGAACTGGATCTGGTCTATGTGGTGAAGCCGGGCGCGCCGTACGTGGCCCTGAACCCGGAAGGCAGCCGGGTCAGCGCCGCGGAGCAGGAGGTGCTGACGGCGGAACGGGAGGGCCTGGGCCTGGTTCCGCAGGGGTTGCCCGCGAAATTCCATGTGCGGGAGGCCGATTCCTTCGCCGGCGGGCTCATCGACGCGGCGATGGAGTTCGAAGCCGGACTCATCGCTGTGGGAGCGGCCAGTGCGGGGCTGTTCAAGCGCTACACGGTGGGGTCCGTGGCCAACGCGCTGCTGCACGCCTCGCCTGTTCCGGTGGCACTCGCGCCGCGCGGCTACCAGCGGACGGCGCCCATTACGCGCCTGACGCTGGCCGTGGGGCAGCGGGCCGGAGCTGAGGCGGCAATAGAGACGGCCATTAGGGCAGCGCAGCGGCGGGGCGTGCCGCTCCGGCTGGTGTCGCTGGTGCAGCTCGATGCCGCCGGTGACTCTGGCGAGGCCATCAATGCCGCGCATATCCACGCGAACACCGTCCTGACGGCGGCATCGGGGAAGGTGCCGGCAGGGCACGAGGTCGGCGTGGCTGTGGCCCACGGCCGCACCATTGAGGAAGCCATCGACGGACTCGAATGGGACGACGGCGAGATCCTTATCGTCGGGTCCTCGCGCCTGGCCGAGAAGAACCGCATGTTCCTCGGCAGCACGGCCAACAAGGTCCTGCGCGCGCTGCCGGTGCCCATGGTGGTTGTGCCGCGCGACTACGACCGCGCGGACTCAGCACCTTGATCGTCCTGCCCCTCCGGGCGCGAACGGACAGTTGGGGCCCGCGCCGGGGTGCTTAAGTGTTCGTTCGCGCTTTCCTGCGGGCGAGCCGCTTGGCCGCTGAGCTCTTGCGCGTCGCGGCCAGCATGTCCACGGTGAGCACCAGCAGGGCAAGCCATACGACGCCGAAGCCGATCCACCGGTCCACCGTCATGGCCTCGCCGAACACCACCAGGGCAACGATGAACTGCAGCACCGGTGCGAAGTACTGCAGCAGCCCGATGGTGGTCATGGGCAGCCTGCGGGCGGAAGCGCCGAAGAACAGCAGCGGCACGGCCGTGATGACGCCTGATGCCAGCAGCAGCCAGAAGTGCCCGGGGCCGTGGGTGGTCAGCGAGGCAGTCCCGCTTGCCGCGAGGAAAATCATGGTGGCCGCGGCAAGGGGAGCGAGGACGATCGTCTCCACGGTGAGGCTGGTGATGGCGTCCGCACGCGGCCCCACCCGTTTCTTCACGAAGCCGTACAGGCCGAAGCTGACGGCCAGGGTCAGGGCGATCCAGGGCAGCTTCCCGTAGGACACGGTCAGCACCCCCACAGCGATGAAACCGATTCCGACGGCGGCCCACTGCAGCGGCCGGAGCGTCTCCTTGAGGACGAACACGCCCAGGAGGACGGACACCAGCGGGTTGATGAAGTAGCCAAGCGAGGCCTCGACCGCCTGCCCCGTGGTGACGCCGTAGGTGTAGGTCAGCCAGTTCACCGCGATGAGGCCGGCGGCGGCCGCCAGGGTCCAGAGCACGGAGCGGTTCCGCAGGGCCGCGCCCAAAACGCGCCACGCGCGGGTCACCGTGATCAGGAGGGCGCAGAAGATCAGGGACCAGACCACCCGGTTGGCCACGATTTCCACTGCACCAGCCGGCTGCAGAACGTAGAAGTACAGCGGAAGCAGCCCCCACAGACCGTAAGCGCCGATGCCGAACAGAATGCCCGCCGTCGTCTCCTTATCCACAGCCTTGGGCACTCCGGTCCTGGGTGCCCCGTGCGAACCAGGCTTGCCGGTGTGTGGGGTGCCGGGGCTGGTCATGCCCAAGGGCGCGGCGCCTGGTGAGGGGGCAGTTGGAACAGCTGAAGAGAAGGATCCGTCGGGGTTAGGCACACGATCCATAACATCATGCGCGGGAGCGGTATTCCGCCTGGTGCGAACCAAAGACTGCCTGCCGGAGCCAATTAGTCAGTAGGCTTGCCATTATGGGTATGACTCAACGCGGGGCGACGGGTCCATGAGGCTCCGCCACAGCAACGCTTCCGGCCGCGGTTACCGGCGGGTGCGCGCCGGCACTGGGTTTAGCTACAGGGACCTGGACGGTTCCACGCTGCCGCCCGGGCCGGTCCGGGACCGGCTGGAGAGTATCGGAATCCCGCCCGCCTGGACGGACGTGTGGATAGCTCCCTTCGAGAACGGTCACATCCAGGCCACGGGCCTGGACGCGGTAGGCCGGCGGCAGTACATTTACCACCCGGAATGGCGTGAACGGAAAGACCGCGTGAAATTCGACCGCGCGCTCCAGCTCGCCGAATCGCTGCCCACTGCCCGCCGCCTGGTCACCATCGACCTGAGGTCCGACGGAGTTACCCGGCAGCGCGTTTTGGCCGCTGCATTCAGGATGCTGGACAGCGGTTCGCTGCGGGTGGGGTCGGAACGGTACACGAACGAAAACGGCAGCCACGGGCTCGCCACCTTGCTCTGCGCCCACGTCCAGGTCCGCAAGGACTGCCTGTTCCTCAGTTTCCCGGCCAAGAGCGGCAAAACCTGGGAGTCACGCATCGATGACCCGGACCTTGCGCCTCTGGCCCGGACGCTGAAGCGGCGCGGCGGCAACGCGCGGTTGCTGGCCTACAAAAACGGCCGGACGTGGCACCCTGTGACCAGCGCCGACATCAACGGCTACGTCAAGGAACGCACTGGCGGCGACTTCACCGCGAAGGACTTCCGGACCCTGCGCGGCACCGCTGCGGCCGCCGTCAGCCTGGCCCGGAGCGGGCCGCAGAAAACCGAGGCCAAGAGGAAGCGCGCCATCAGCGTCGCCATGATGGAGGCGGCAGCGGTGCTGGGCAACACGCCGTCGATAGCCCGCAAGAGCTATGTGGACCCGCGGCTGCTGGACCACTTCGTTGCCGGCGAGACCATCGACCCGAAGCGGCTGGACTCGGCGGAGTCAGAGCTGCGGGCACTGCTGTACCGTGAGGGCGATGTGGTGGCGCTGCGCAAGAGCGGCTGACCCAGGCGTGCCCGGCACCAGGGCACTCACCGGAGGACGCCCTCGTGACCCGGGCACTCCCCGGGGGACGCGCCAGCGGCCGCGAACCGGTGCCTGCAGCCGCAGGCCGTCACGGACCGCCGTGCGCCGTCACGGGTGGGACGCCCGGCCGGGCGGACAATTAGAATTGAAAACTGCGCGCCGGTGGGGCGCGGTCTCCCGTTCCGGAAGGGCTTACGGTGTCCAACACAGCTGAATCCACGGCCAAGCGCCCGCTCCGCGTCGCGATCGTCGGCGCCGGACCCGCGGGCGTCTATGCCGCGGACATCCTGACCAAGTCCAACGAGGTCAAGGACGGTGACTTCGAGGTCAGCATCGACCTCTTCGAGGCCTACCCGGCACCGTACGGCCTGATCCGCTACGGCGTGGCACCCGACCATCCGCGCATCAAGGGCATCGTCAACGCCCTGCACAAGGTCCTGGACCGCGGCGACATCCGGTTCCTGGGCAACGTCACCTACGGCCGGGACCTCACGCTGCACGACTTCCGCGCGTTCTACGACGCCGTCATCTTCTCCACCGGCGCCATCAAGGACGCCGAGATGGACATCCCCGGCATCGACCTTGAGGGCTCCTTCGGTGCGGCCGACTTCGTGTCCTGGTACGACGGCCACCCAGACGTTCCCCGGGATTGGCCGCTGGACGCCAAGGAAATCGCAGTCATCGGCAACGGCAACGTGGCCCTCGACGTCGCGCGGATGCTGGTGAAGCACGCCGACGAGCTCCTCGTTACCGAGATCCCGGACAACGTCTACCAGGGCCTGAAGAACTCACCGGTCACTGATGTCCACGTCTTCGGCCGTCGCGGCCCCGCCCAGGTCAAGTTCACCCCGCTGGAGCTGCGCGAACTCAGCCACGCCCGCGACGTCGACATCGTGCTTTATCCGGAGGACTTCGAGTTCGACGAGGCCTCCGACGACGCGATCCGGAGCAACAACCAGACCAAGACCATGGTGAACACCCTGACCAACTGGCTCGTCGAGGAGCACGCCGAGTCCGAACAGCCGTCGTCGCGCCGTCTTCACCTGCACTTCCTGCACAGCCCGGTAGAGATTTACGACGACGGCGGGTCCGGCAAGGTTGCCGGCATCAAGTTCGAGCGCATGCAGCTTGACGGCACCGGCAACGTCAAGGGCACGGGGGAGTTCATCGACTACCCGGTGCAGGCCGTTTACCGCGCGATCGGCTACCACGGCTCTGCGCTGGACGAACTGCAATACGACGCCAAGCGCGGGGTCATCCCCAACGAAGGCGGCCGCGTCCTCGACGCCGACGGGAACCCTGTCCCCGGCATTTACACCACCGGCTGGATCAAGCGCGGCCCGGTCGGCCTGATCGGGCACACGAAGGGCGACGCCCTGGAAACCATCGGCTTCCTCCTCGAGGACAGGCTCAGCCTGCCGCCGGCACAAAACCCCGACCCGCAGGCGATCATCGACCTGCTCGAGGAACGCGGCATCGAGTACACCACGTGGGAAGGCTGGAACAGGCTGAACGCCCACGAGGCCGCCCTCGGTGCATCGTGGACGGAAGCCGCCGAGGCCGACGGCGGCGTGGTGCGCGAACGCATCAAGGTGGTCCCGCGCGAAGAGATGGTCCAAATCTCCCGCGGCTAGATCCCCTCCCGGGTGACGAGTTTTTGTCCAGATGATGGCCGTTTGGCACGTTTCAAGTCCCGTTAGACAAAAACTCCAACCACGCGGGCTCTACTGCTGCCCAGTTGGGTGGACTAGACTGTCGCGGGCAAGCGTTCGGGCGAGTGGGAGTTCGATGAAGAACCTGATCCAGCCGGCGGCACCTGAAACTAAGGACTCGGTGCTGGTGCAGCGCAGCGCCCTCGCCGGCCACGAATTCCTGGACACCCACGCACAACCCGATGCCTTCCCAAGTGCCGAAGAGATCCCCGGGCTCCGCCGCCTGATCCGCGAATCCTGGCAGCGGTCCGCCAAGCTTCGGGCCAACCCGGACAACCCCGAGGCGCCGCTGGCCATTGCCGCGGACGAACTGGAGGACTACCGCCGCCAGCACCCCCTGGCCGCCATCATGCCCGTCATCCAGAAACTCCTCATCCGGCCCAGCCACGACAGCGGCCTGCTGGTTGCGGTCGGCGACGAGGTGGGCAGGCTGCTCTGGGTGGAGGGCGATACCGGCGTGCGCAGCCGCGCCGAGGGCATGATGTTCGTTCCCGGTGCCGACTGGTCGGAGGCGACCGTGGGGACCAGTGCCCCCGGGACCGCCCTCGCTTTGGGCCGCGGCATCCAGATTTCCGGCGCCGAGCACTACAAGCGTTCAGTCCACCCGTGGAGCTGCACAGCGGTGCCGTTCCAGGACCCCGATTCGGGCGCGCTGCTGGGGGTCGTGGACATCACGGGCACGGAGGCGGCCGTGGCGCCGCATACGCTCTCGCTCGTGGAGGCCACGGTGGCGGCTGCCCAGGCCCAGCTGCGCGTGGAACGCCTGCAGCTTGCAGCTACCCGGGAACGCGCTAAATCACGACGGCGGCACCAGGGTTCCGGGGCGCCCGGCGGTTCTGCGCGCGAAGGCAGCCTGTATCGCAACAGCCTGCAGCTGCTGGGCCGCGACCAGGCCCTGCTCAGCATAGAGGGCCGCAGCGTGGTGTTGTCCGCCCGGCACAGCGAGATCCTTGCCCTGCTCAGCACCCACCCGGACGGCCTCAGCGCCGAGGAACTGAGCGTCCTCTTGTACCCGGGGGACGGCTCCACGATGACCCTGCGCGCCGAGATGGTGCGGCTCCGGAAGGTCCTGCAGCAGCTGAACCCCGCTGCGGTGCCGGAGTCGCGGCCCTACAGGCTGGCTGTGGAGCTCCTGCCGGACAGCAGCCAGGTACTCACCTGCCTGCAGCGCGGCGCCCACCGGATTGCCCTGGACATTTACCGCGGCGCCGTCCTGCCCCGCTCGGAGGCGCCCGGAATCGTCGAGCTCCGAACCCGCGTGTCCGCGCTGCTGCGCGAGGCCGTCCTGACGGACGGCAGCGCCGAGTCGCTGCTCAAGTACGCGGAGCTGCCGGAGTCCGCGGACGACGTCGACGTCCGCCGCGCCGCCCTGAAGCTCCTGCCGCCGCGCTCGCCCAAGCGGGCCGCCGTCGTCGCCGATCTGGAGCGGCTGGAAGCCGAACTGCGCGTATAAGCGGCGCCCTCCCACCTGCCCCATAAGGCGTGGCCCCAGGTTGCAACCTGGCTGCAACCTGCCCGCTCCTAGGCTCGGTGCATCGGCGATCACCATGACACATCGCCACCGTGTTGCACAGCAAAGGAGCTAGCAATGACCGTTTACGCACAGCCCGGCACCGATGGTTCGAAGGTCACGTTCAAGGACCGCTACGAGAACTGGATCGGCGGCGAGTGGGTTGCACCCGTGAAGGGCCAGTACTTCGAGAACATTACGCCCGTCACCGGCAAGCCGTTCTGCGAGGTGGCCCGAGGCACCGGTGAGGACATCGAGCTGGCCCTGGACGCGGCACACAAGGTTGCGCCGTCCTGGGGCAAGACGTCCGTCGCGGAACGCGCCGCCATCCTGAACAAGATCGCCGACCGCATCGATGAGAACGTCGAACTGCTCGCCGTCGCCGAGACCTGGGACAACGGCAAGCCGGTCCGCGAGACCCTCAACGCGGACATCCCGCTGGCCGCGGACCACTTCCGCTACTTCGCCTCCGCCGTCCGCGCCCAGGAAGGCCGCCTGTCGCAGCTTGACGACGACACCACGGCGTACCACTTCCACGAGCCGCTCGGCGTCGTGGGCCAGATCATCCCGTGGAACTTCCCCATCCTGATGGCCGTCTGGAAGCTGGCCCCCGCGCTCGCGGCGGGCAACGCCGTCGTCCTCAAGCCCGCGGAACAGACTCCCACGTCCATCCTGGTCCTGATGGAACTCATCGGGGACCTGCTGCCGGCCGGCGTAGTCAACGTAATCAACGGCTTCGGCGTGGAGGCGGGCAAGCCGCTAGCCTCCAGCCCGCGCATCCGCAAGATCGCCTTCACCGGCGAAACCACCACAGGGCGCCTGATCAGCCAGTATGCCTCCAACAATCTGATCCCCGTGACACTGGAGCTCGGCGGCAAGAGCCCCAACATCTTCTTCAACGACGTCGCCGAAACCAACGACGCGTTCTACGACAAGGCACTGGAAGGCTTCGCGCTGTTCGCCTTCAACCAAGGGGAAGTCTGCACCTGCCCGTCCCGCGCCCTGGTCCAGGACGACATCTATGACTCCTTCATGGCCGACGCCCTGGCCCGGACCGAAAAGATCATCCAGGGCAACCCGCTGGACACCGATACCCAGATCGGCGCGCAGGCCTCCAACGACCAGCTGGAAAAGATCCTCTCCTACATCGACATTGGAAAGCAGGAGGGTGCCAAGGTGCTCACCGGCGGCGCCCGCGCCGAACTGTCCGGGGACCTGGCCGGCGGCTACTACATCCAGCCCACGGTCTTCGAGGGCCACAACCGGATGCGCATCTTCCAGGAGGAGATCTTCGGCCCCGTGGTGTCCGTGACCCGCTTCAGCGACTACAGCGACGCCATGGGGATCGCCAACGACACCCTCTACGGCCTCGGCGCCGGCGTCTGGTCCCGCAACGGCAACGTCGCCTACCGGGCAGGCCGCGAGATCCAGGCCGGCCGCGTCTGGGTCAACAACTACCACGCCTACCCGGCCGGTGCCGCGTTCGGCGGGTACAAGTCCTCAGGCATCGGGCGTGAGAACCACGCCATGATGCTGGACCACTACCAGCAGACCAAGAACCTGCTGGTCAGCTACAGCGAAAACAAGCTCGGCTTCTTCTAGGGAGCTGACAATGCAAGGTTGCCGCTGATGCCTGAAAACACGCTCGACGCCGCCGTGACGCTGGCCGGGGAGGACTTCTCCCGGGTGGCGCTCACCGCCGAGGCGGTGGAACTGCTGCGGAAGCTGTGGACGCAGCACGGCCCGCTGATGTTCCACCAGTCCGGCGGCTGCTGTGACGGCTCCGCGCCCATGTGTTACCCGGCGGGGGACTTCCTCACGGGGGACTCGGATGTGCTGCTGGGGCGGTTTGATCTCTCCGCTGACGACAGCGGCCGGTCCGGTTCCGCTGACGACGGCGGCCAGCCGCTGGAGTTCTGGATGTCCAGGGAACAGTTCGGCTACTGGAGCCACACCCATCTGACGGTGGACGTGGTGCAGGGCCGGGGGAGCGGATTTTCCGTCGAGGCGCCCGAAGGTAAGCGCTTCCTGATTCGCTCCACCCTCATGGACTGGGCGGTGTAGCGAGGCCGGAGAACACCAGCCGGCAGGACTTTTCCCACTGAAATTGCTAGCTTCACAAGGAACAGGCGGGGCCACTAGCTAGTGGCCCCGCCTGTTCCTTGGCTGTTAATACGCCAGACGAAAACCCCCAATTTGGGTGGCTCAACTGGGCAAAGAGCTACGGTTCGGCCGCTTCCACAAGGTTTTCATGGGCAGGCCAACAGACGATGGCACGGTTACATCCCTCCTAGCGGCAGGTGTGCCATGAAACTCTCAGCCTGGAAGTCAGACGGGGGCGCGGATCAAAGTCGATCCGCATCTCCCACCAATCCACCAACAAACCGGCGTCAACGACGCAAAAAGCACGGCAAGCAGGCCATCTCCTTCCGGACGGTGGCAGCAGTAACCACGCTCATGATGCCCATTGCCATGGGGTTGCCCGTGGTGGCGGCCAATGCAGTGCAGGCACCGGTGGGGGAGGGTTTTACCATCACCCCTTCCGATCTCTCTTTCATCCTTAAGCAGATCAAGATCGCTGAAGCCCACGTGGCCAACACGACTTCAGCCACCGGCCCCTGTGGCGCACTGGTCGGCACGGGCCCCAATCAAATCCCGAGCCCCCTGGTCTCACAGGGCCTCCGCACGGTGGACGGGTCATGCAACAACCTTCAGCCGGGCCAGGAGACGTTCGGCGCCGCCGACCAGAAGTTCCCGCGCCTGACCACGCCGGTGTTCGGCAGTGCTGAGAATGCAACGACCTTTGGCGGTCCGGCCGCCTCCTCGTACAGCCAGAAGTCCGGGACTGTCGTGGACTCCGAGCCGCGGGTTATCAGCAACCTCATCGTGGACCAGACCTCGACCAACCCGGCCGCGGTGGCCGCGGCCGGCAATCCGGTCAGGACGCAGGGCAACACGGGCGCTGTACCCTGCACCACCGACCCGGATCCGCTGGCCACTCCGCCAGTCGAAGGCGTTCCCGCGGACTGCGTGCCGTCCTACAGCACGCTGTTCATCGAGAACGTGACCACTGACGTCGGCCTCTCCCCGCCCTACAACTCGATGTTCACCCTCTTCGGCCAGTTCTTCGACCACGGCATTGACCAGACGGTCAAGGGCGGCGGCACGGTCTTCGTGCCCCTGAAGGCAGACGACCCGCTGCGCACCGTTGGCCCTGACCGCAAAGCAAACACGGGTGACGAGGTTCCGGCGAGCCAAGCCTTCATGGTCCTGACCCGCGGTCAGAACCAGCCCGGTTCGGACGGAATCCTGGGCACCGCGGATGATGTCCAGGACGCGAACAACACGGACTCGCCGTGGGTTGACCAGAGCCAGACCTACACCTCGCACGCGTCACACCAGGTGTTCCTGCGGGAATACGTCAACAACACCGACGGCAAGCCGGTCGCGACGGGCAAGCTGCTCGGCGGCCCTGCCGGCCCCACCGCCGGCGGCATGGCCACCTGGGCCACGACCAAGCTTCAGGCAAAGACTTTGCTTGGTCTCAGGCTCGCAGACAAGGACGTACTGAACGTTCCGATGATCGCGGCCGACGCTTACGGTAAATTCATTCCCGGCCCTGCCCGCGGGTTGCCGCAGTACGTGACGGCGACGGGTCTGGTCGAGGGACGACTCGACGACCCGTTGACAGCCACGGTGGATGAGACCGTACCGGTGCCAGCGAACGTCAGGTACTTTGACACCCCGTTCCTGACGGACATCGCGCACAACGCCGACCCGTCGCCCCAGGACACGGACCGCAACCCCGCGACGCCCAAGGTATCTCCCACGCCGGATGCGGACAACACGGCCTCGGCCGACTTCGCCACCCAGGCACCCGGCACTTACGACGACGAGATGCTGAATGCCCACTTCATCGCCGGTGACGGACGAGTCAACGAGAATATCGGCCTGACCGCGATCCACCAGGTCTTCCACTCCGAGCACGACCGGCTTGTGGGCGCAGACGTGAACCCGGCCGCAGGCAGCATCAAGAACGTCCTGCTCAACGACACGTCGCCCAGCGGCGTCGCGGCACTGGCCGAGTGGAAACTCGCATCCGGTGCCAACGGCTGGAACGGTGAACGCCTCTTCCAGGCGGCACGGTTCATCACCGAGATGGAATACCAGCACCTGGTGTTCGAGGAGTTCGCCCGCAAGGTCCAGCCCGCGATCAACCCCTTCGAGCCGTTTGCGTTCACCCAGACCGAGCTCAACCCCGCAGTCAAGGCCGAGTTCGCGCACGCAGTGTACCGCTTTGGCCACTCCATGCTGACGGAAACGATCTCGCGCAGGAATGAGGACGGAGCCGGCACCGACACCGTGTTTGGCACGTCAGATGACATCAAGGGCAGCCAGAACGACATCTCGCTGCTCGAGGGCTTCCTCAACCCGCCGGAGTACACCAACGGCGGCCCGGCTGGTCCGCTGACCTCGGAAGAGGCTGCCGGCAGCATCATCATGGGAATGTCGGACCAGGCAGGCAACGAACTGGACGAGTTCGTCACGGACACGCTCCGCAGCAACCTGCTGGGCCTGCCCCTGGACCTTGCGGCGATCAATATGACGCGGGCACGTTCAGAAGGCATTCCGCGGTTGAACGTCCTTCGTCGGGAGCTGTTCAACTCCACGAATGACAGCCAGCTCAAGCCCTACGTCAGCTGGGTTGACTTCGGCGAGAACCTCAAGCACCCGGAGTCCCTCGTCAACTTCGTTGCAGCCTACGGCCGGCACCCGTCCATCACGGGCGCCACGACGCTGGCAGGCAAGCGGAACGCTGCACGGCTGATCGTCAGCCCCGCCGCCGGGGAAGTTGCTCCGGCCGACGCCGCTGCGTTCATGAACAGCACCGATGCCTGGGCCAACAACGGCTCGAGCTCAATCACCGGCCTCGACCACATCGACCTCTGGGTCGGCGGTCTCGCGGAGCAGACGGTGGTCTTCGGCGGCCTGCTGGGCAGCACGTTCAACTACGTTTTCGAGAACCAGCTGACCGACCTGCAGAACGGTGACCGCCTGTACTACCTGGCGCGCACCCCGGGCATGAACCTCCGGGCAGCCCTTGAAGGCAACTCGTTCGCTGAACTGATGATGCGCAACACGAACGTGCACAGCCTGAAGGCTGATGCGTTCGCCACCTCGGACTGCAAGTTCGAACTGAAGAAGCTGGCAGGCACACCCGATGGCTTTGCAGCCAGCGGCAACACCGTAGCGGACGATGTGGACTCAGAGTGCGACGAGTCGGCTGTTCTGATCCGTATGGCCGACGGCACGATCAAGTACAGGGCCAGGAACACTGTCGATCCCTCCGGCATCAACGGACAGAGCGTCTACAACGGCACCGCCGGAGTGGACCGCGTCTACGGCGGAAACGACAGCGACACCTTCTGGGGCGGTGAAAGCAACGACATCATCGAGGGTGGTGACGGCGCCGACGTCGCGCTCGGTGGCGACGGCGACGACATCATCACCGACCTCGCCGGCGACGACGTGCCGAAGGGCGGACCCGGCAACGACGCCATTGACGCCGGCCCGGGCCTGGACATCGTCATGGGTGGCGATGGCAAGGACTTCAGCAACGGCGGAGCCAATGCCAACGAGACCTTCGCTGGAACCGGTGACGACTTCATCATGCTCGGTCAGGGCATCGACGCCGCGTTCGGTGACAGCGGGGACGACTGGCAAGAGGGCGGCGACCAGCCTGACCTGATGCAGGGAGACAGCGGAAACCTGTTCTTCCTGGATGATTCCCAGAAGCCCGGACACGACATCCTCATCGGCCAGGGCGGCGATGACGACTACGACATGGAGGGCGGCGACGACATCGGCCTCGGCGGCCCGGGCATCGAAAAGGTTGCAGGAGCCTCCGGTTACGACTGGGAGATCGGCCAGGGCGACCCGCAGCCCCAGGATCTCGACTTGGATCTGCCGCTTGTTCCGCTTGACATCCTGCAGGTCGATGTCCGCGACAAGTTCAATGAAGTTGAGGCCGCCTCCGGCTGGAAATTCGATGACAAGCTCCGCGGCGACGACGTTGTTCCCAGCGACGTGGGCGGTGGAGGCTTCATCGGCTGCAACGTGCTAAACCAGGAGGGCCTCGACCGCATCGCTGGTCTTGACGACCTGGTGCCGGCGCTGAACACTCCCGCGGACACGGTCATTGCTGCATCGGCATCCGGGGATTGCCCGCTGCTCACCCCCGGTTCGAACGTCTGGGGCGGTGGCAACCTCCTCCTTGGCGGCGCCGGCTCTGACCTCCTCGAGGGACGCGGCGCCGATGACATCATCGACGGCGACCGGTACCTCGGTGTCCGGCTGAGTGTCCGCACCGACCCGAACAACCCGGCCACCGAGATCGGCAGCGCCAGCACGGAAGCGCTGGGCCAGAGCGCCATGACCAGCCGTTACCTGAAGGACGCCAATGGCAACCTCACGGGACCGACGCTGCAGGAAGCTGTTTTCGCGGGAACCGTGAACCCCGGCAACATCGTGGCGGTCCGCGAGATCCTCACGGGCTCCGGCGGCACCGACTCGGCTGTGTTCACCGGACCGGAGGCCGACTACACGGTCACCACGACCGGCGGCGACGGCACGCTCGGCTCCCCGGGCTCCACCACCACGGTGACCGACAACGTGGGCACTGACGGCACGGACACCATCCGGAACGTCGAACGGCTGGTGTTCGCCGATACCGTCGCACCGTCGGCACCCGTCATCGGCGCCGTTACGGCCGGCAACGGCCAGGCAACGGTCAACTTCACCCCGGCAGCAGGCGGCGTCGCCACCAGCTTCGAGGTGCGGGTGGTCAACGCAGCCGGAGCCCAGGTAGGCGCACTTCGGACCGCAGACGCTGATGCCACCAGCCTGGTAGTGACGGGTCTGACCAACGGAACCCCTGTCCGGTTCCAGGTTCGGGCAGTGAATCCGATCGGCACCAGCGCCTTCTCGGCATTGTCCAACGCGGTCACTCCGGCGGCACCCGTCCTCGCGGGGGCTCCGACGATCGGCACGGCAACCGCTGGCAACGCGCAGGCCACGGTACGGTGGACAGCCCCCTCGGCTGTTGCCAACGCCGCTGCGATCACCCAGTACCGGGTCCGCGTCTTCGTTGGAGCGGCCACCACGCCGACCCGCGAAGTCACCGTCGGAAACGTGACGAACACGGTGGTAACCGGACTGATCAACGGCACCGGCTACACGTTCGATGTCTCGGCGATCAACACGGCAGGCACGGGAACACCTTCGGCCCGTACGCCGCTGATCACGCCGCGGACTGAGTTCGTGGTTCCGACGATCACCTCCCGGACGCCTGCCTCGGGCGCGACGTCCGTCAGCCAGGCGAACAACCTGAGCGTGACGTTCAGTGAGCCGGTGGCGAATGTCACCACGGGCACCGTGGTGCTGCGGCTCGGCACAACCGTCGTCCCTGCCACGGTCACGTACAACAACACAACCCGTACGGCGACAGTGAATCCGAGCACCAACCTGCTGGCAGACCGCACATACTCGATGGCTGTCTCCTCAGTCCGCGACACAGCCGGCAACACCATGGCGTTCACCTCGTGGCAGTTCACCACCGGGCCCGCCCCAACGGTTGCATCGCTGACACCCGGTGGTGGTGCCACGAACGTGAGCCGCAACGTCAATGTAACGGCGAGGTTCAGCGAGGCAATGACCGGGCTGAACGCGACCACGGTCCGTCTCATTCGGCAGTCCGACAGTGCGGTTACGACTGCGGTATTGTCCTACAACGCCACTACGCGAACCGTGACCCTGAACCCGTCGGCCACTCTGCTGGCTAACACCCAGTACAGGTTCTCACTGACTGGTGGAACCTCCGCCATCAGGGACCTTGCCGGGAACCCGCTGGTATCAGGAGCCTGGATCTTCAGGACAGGCGCACAATAGGGAGCGGCCGGGCTGCAACCGTCAAAGCAGTCGGCAGCCCGGCCTCCCCTCTAAAACGAGTCCTGACTCGTTGTTTCCCGGACCCCACGCCCGGCCCTCCACCACACCGCGCAGCCGCAGCGCGGAGGAGGGCCGGGCGTGGTTTTGCGTGCAGCCGTCTCAGTATTCGGGACAAATGTGGCCGTCCACTGGATGGACACTACACTTGATAGGTCTGTTTCCATCCCCTATCAGGACTGTGGACTTCCAATGAACCTTTTCCGGACCAAATCCATCGAGCAGTCAATCGCCGACGCCGATGAACCCGGACGCACGCTGAAGCGCTCCCTGAGCACCTGGGACCTGATGATCATGGGCGTCGCTGTTGCCGTCGGCGCCGGCATCTTCTCTGTGGGCGCCAAGGCCGCCGCGAACTTCGCCGGCCCTGCCGTCACCATCTCCTTCCTGGTCGCCGCCGTCACCTGCGCCCTGGCGATCATGTGCTACGCCGAGTTCGCCACCGCCATCCCGGTGGCCGGCTCCGCGTACGTCTTCACCTACGCCACCATGGGCGAGATTCTGGCCTGGATCATCGGCTGGAACCTTATCCTGGAGCTCTTCACCGCGGCCGCGGTGATCGCCAAGTACTGGGGCATCTACCTCAGCAAGGTCTTCGCCCTCATGGGCGTGGAAATGCCGCCGGCCATCTCGATCGGCGGCGTGGACCTGTACTGGGGCGCCTTCCTCATCGTGGCCGTCTTCACCGTGCTGCTGGTGCTCGGGACCAAGCTGTCCGCCCGGGTCGGCAACATCTTCACGCTGATCAAGATCGCCGTGGTGGTGTTCGTCATCATCGTAGGCTTCAGCTACGTGAAGTTCTCCAACTACACACCCTTCGTTCCGGCTTCCGAACCGACGGCCAACGCCGGTGCGGCCGACGTCATGAAGCAGTCGTTCTTCGGCTTCCTCACCGGTGCCGCCCCCGCACAGTACGGCACCATGGGCATCTTCGCCGGTGCCGCCCTGGTGTTCTTCGCCTTCATCGGCTTCGACGTGGTGGCCACCTCCGCTGAGGAGGTCAAGAACCCGCAGAAAACCCTGCCCCGCGGCATTTTCGGCGGCCTGGCCCTGGTTACGCTGCTGTACATCCTGGTGTCCCTCGCACTGACGGGCATGGTTCCGTACACGCAGCTTGCCGAGGCTGAGAGCCCCACGCTCACCACGGCCTTCGAGGCCGTCGGCAACACCGATGCCGCGAAGGTGATCGCCTTCGGTTCCCTCGTGGGCCTGACCACGGTGATCATGGTGCTGCTCATGGGCCTGGCCCGCGTGGTGCTGGCCATGAGCCGCGACGGCCTGCTGCCGCGGTCCCTGTCCAAGACCAGTGAGAAGCGTTCGACGCCGGTGCGCCTGCAGATCATCTGCGGCGCCGCGGTCGCCCTGGTTGCCGGGCTCACCAACGTGGACCTGCTCGAGGAAATGATCAACATCGGCACGCTGTCCGCGTTCGTGATGGTCAGCCTGGGCATCCTGGTGCTGCGCAAGAAGCGCCCTGACCTGAAGCCGGCCTTCCGGGTGCCGTTCGGCAAGGTGCTTCCGGTCGTGTCCGCGGTACTGTGCCTGTACCTGATGACCAACCTCGCCGTGGAGACCTGGATCTTCTTCGGCATCTGGCTGGTAGTGGGCATTGCCATCTACTTCGCCTACGGGCAGCGGCACTCGCGCCTTAACGAAAAGTTCGCCGCCGCCAAAGCCGCGGTCGACGGCACAGCAGGCGACCTCGACGACCGGGACGACGACGCGCTGACCAAGGTCTAGCCTGACGCATCTACCTTGGCAACCGCCCGCTGGTGGCTCTGTCACGGGGCGGCATGCCGTCCCACCCAGTCCACCAGCGGGCGGAGCTGTTCCCACCGGGCGGCAATCTCGCGTTCCGCCTCCGCGGAGCCGAGCCAGCCGGGCTCACCAAGGGTGACACCGGCGGAGAGCGACTTGTGCTTAAGCAGCTCGGCGCGGGGATGATCCTTCGGAAAGCCCCGTGGCACGGTTTTCAGTTTCTCCCCTTCGATGGCGAATCCGGCCGCCGCGATGGCATCCACGATGTGCTGCAGCTGTTCGCCGGTGCTCCCAGCGTCCACCGAATTCCGGTAGCGGACCAGCTGCGCGGGTGAGTGCGAGTGGTAGCCGCCGCCAACAAGCAGGCCGTCCGCACTGATCTGGAGGTAATAGCCAACGCCTTCCTGGTATGACGCGAAGGCGCCCTGGGCGGTCTTGTACGGTGACTTGTCCGGGGAGAAACGGACATCACGGTGGGGGCGGAAAATCTTCCCCGGACCAAAGCGCGGCTCAAGGTCCGCGAGGAGCGCCTGGAGCGGAGCTTTGACGGAGTCCTGGTACACCGCGGAGTGGGCCTGCCACCAGTCGCGGTTGTTGTTCTCCTCCAGCTCAGCGAAGAACTTGGTTGCCGCGGCGGGGATGCCCTCGAATGTGCTCATGGTTGAAGCCTAGAGACACTGCCCCGGGCGGGGCCATGGGCGCGGCCGCCTATGTGGAAAATGGCGCAGGCCCGTCAGCCGCCGGACTGCTTCAGCCCGCCTACTTGGGCAACCTGTCTAGCAGCATCGGTGCCAACAGTTCGCTGTAGACGCGGTTGAGGTGGTTCGCGTCGTAGTAAACATTGACGCCGCCCACCATGGTGTAGCACTTGGCCGCATCACAGAAGTAGTCGGTGAAGTCCAGCAGCCTGATGTCCTTGACGTAGCCGCCTTGGCAGCGGTGGACAGCGGATCCTCGGGCTGGGCCACACTGCGGTCCACAGCACAGGCCGCGGGATCGGCGGTGTGGAGGCTGGTGCAGACCGGGGGCCTGAGCGCCTGGTTCAGCGGCGGATCGGCGAGCACATACACTTTTGTGCCCGCGTCGGTCCAGCGCCGCCACGTGGCCTGCAGACCAGCGGTAAACTGCTCCACCTGGGGCTTTCCGGAGCCGTCGTCGACCGTTTGCGCACGGGCAAACATCGACGTGAACACCGCCAGGGGGCGGTCGCGGGCCACCGTTTCGGTAACCTGGTCAGCCCATTCCGAGCAGATCCTGGCCGCGCCGGGGTCGTTCTTCCCCTCGTATGCCTTGAAGACCACGTCCGCCACAGGGCAACCACCGAGGAACGCCGTGTTGACAATCCATCTCGGCCCCCTGCCACTGCTGGGCATGCGAGTCGCCCACCAGCCATACGACCGGTGCCCCCTCCTTTCCCTGCGAGAAGTCGCACCGCAGGTGGGTCTTGGTGCCCCCGGCTTTCAGCTCGTCGCGCAGGCTGCATTCGCCCGGCGACTTCCAGTACTCGTTCTGCTCCGCCATGACCGGAGCCACCGACGGGCCAAAGCGGTCAGCGGAGTCTGCTCCCGGCAGCTGGGCCAGCGGGCCGTAGCAGGGCTGCGGAGTTGCCGGCCCTCTCGAGCTGCAGCTGGAGCACGGCAAGTCCGGCCAGAACGGCAATGCCGATGACCATGGCTGCAAAGGTCCGCCGGGAGGACGCAGCCAGGATCTTCGCGGACTGACCATAGTCCTCCACGAACGTCTTTGTCAGCCCGGCCAGGACCACGGACAGCAGGACGATGACCACCTTGTCCACCGTGCCCAGCGGCCGGGCGAGCGCGAAGGGCACAAGGACGATCAGGGGCCAGTTGCCACAGGTAGAGCGAGTACGAGATGTTCCCGAGGAACTGCACCGGGGCGGAGCCCAGGAGGCGTTTCAGGGCAGGTTCGCGGTTATCACAGCCGGCCAGGATCACCAGGGATGTCCCCAGCACGGGAATTGCCGCAAGCCAGCCCGGGAAGGGCGTGCTGTCGTTGAAGGTGCTGGCGGAGTATGCGATCAGCCTGAGTCCGGCCAGTTCCGCGGCCTTGGCGTATCAGGCCGGAACCCTGAGCCGTGCGGCGGCGAGCGCCACGAGTGCGCCCGCCCCGAATTCCCATGCCCGGACGGGGGTGACGAAATAGCCCTGGTTTGGTGCCAGGCTGATCATGGCCGCGGACGCAACCAGGCTGATGGCGCCACTGCGGCAATTCCCGTGAACAGGACGCGGGCCACGGGCCTTGCCGCGCCGGCGGGCGAACGCGAAAAGGGCCAGAAGCAGCAGAGGCCACAGCAGGTAAAACTGTTCTTCCACGGAAAGCGAGCAGTAATGCTGCGCGACGGTTGCGGACGCCGTCGACGCCGAATAGTCCACCGATCTGGCGGCCAGCATCCAGTTCTCGGCGTACAGCGCCGCCGCCAGGACCTCGTGGGCGGTGTCACCCCAGCGCGAGAAAGGCAGCCAGAGCATGGTTGCCGCGAGGGAGACGGCCAAGACAAGGAACGCCGCCGGAAGGAGGCGGCGGATCCTTCTGGCGTAAAAGGCCGCTAGGCGGATGCGTCCTGTGGACATCCGCTCCTTGAGCAGATGCGACGTGATGAGGAACCCCGAAATCACGAAGAAGACGTCAACGCCCACGTAGGCGCCCGTCAGCTGCGTGGGCCACAGGTGGTTCAGCACCACCAGCGCCACGGCGAGAGCCCGGAGCGCCTGGATGTCGGCGCGGAAGGTCTTCCTGCGCCGGGGACGCAACGAGTTCCCGGCCTGGACGGTGGGCAGGGGCGCAGTTGCGACGGTGCTCATCGGGGTGTCCTTGAGGATTTGTAGACAAGGTGGTCTGGCCGATTTTGCCATCTGACGACGAAAGGCCGCTTTATGGCACCAGCAGACCGTAATGGGTCAGCGGGAGGCATGTGACGATCAGCCTCTTCCCCGCCGGTCCTCGTTCTCCCGGCGGCAGCCCCCGCGCGGATCAAAAGGGCTCGGGCCCGGGAGGACGATGGTTTAGCTGGCCTACTACGGCAGGCAAATGTGCTTCGCCTCAGCGCGCTTCAGGGCCGCGAGCACGGGCAAATCATCTCGGAGCATGGTGTGCTGGTGCGGGAAGCTGGCATCCTCGCAGTCCAGAGCAAGCGACCAGCCGCTGCCCAACCGGATCAGCGACGCGTGCTTGACGTCGTAGTAGCCCTTCTTCATTCCGACAGCGATGCCGCGAGCACCCGCAGACGCTGGCAGCATGTGGAATTGAAAGCGGCTGGTCACCCACGTCTGGTTCTCGGAAAGCGGAAGGCCATGCGACCAGATGTGCAGGAACGGCAGGAGCCGCTCTTCCGGAATGAGGTCCGCCAGTTGCTCGTAGGCGACGCGGTCACTACCCGGTATGGCTTCGACGTAATAGGCGTCAGGGCCCTTGGCGGCGGCCTTTTGGACGGCGGTTCTCGCCAGTTGCGTGGCAGTCCCGAACCGTCCAGGAGCGGCTGTGGGGCGGGGGCGAAACGCTCGATTTCCCTTGTCGCACCGAGGAACGCATCATCCAGCCCCAGACCGATGCCGTACGCTGCTGCGCCGGCCGCATCCAGGGCTGCCGCAAGTCGACTATATGGTCCTGTCACACTGAAGCTGGTGTGGCGAAGGAGGCTCCGGCATGCTCACCAAAAGGTGCCCCCGGGCGCAGGGAACCCCGCCGCGGCTGTGAACGGGTCACTTGCCGGTGGCGGGGTTCCTGTTGCTGCCGGGTGCTGTTAGCCGATCTTGTTGGCGGCTTCTGCGTCGGAGAGCGGTGCTGCGCCGAGGTTGGCGCGGAGCTTGGCGCCGAGTTCGGCGTCAACGTTGGTCCAGTACTGGATGGCGCGTTCCTTGATGTCGGAGCGCTTCACGCCGCCCACGGCACCGGTGATGGTGTCCAGGAAGCGGGCCTTTTCGGCGTCGTTGTAGACCTCGCGGTACAGCGCGCCGGCCTGGACGAAGTCGCCATCCTCGGCGTGCAGGGAGTGCGCGGCGTGCGTCAGCTCGCCGTCGTTCTCCCAGCCGCCGCCAACAGCAGCCGGCTCAAGCGCAGCCGGGCCACCGAACGTGTTCGGTGCGTAGACCGGCACGGAAGGAGCGTTGAACAGGAAGCGTCCCGCGCCGTCCTGGCTGTAGTTGTTGACCTGGTTCTTCGGCTGGTTCACCGGGATCTGGGCGTGGTTGGTGCCCACGCGGTAGCGGTGTGCGTCGGCATAGGAGAAGATCCGGGCCTGGAGCATCTTGTCCGGGGACGCGGCGATGCCGGGCACGAAGTTCGACGGCGCGAAGGTTGCCTGCTCGATCTGCGCGAAGTAGTTCTCCGGGTTCCGGTTCAGTTCCATGGTGCCGACCTTGATCAGCGGGTAGTCCGCGTGCGGCCAGACCTTGGTCAGGTCGAACGGGTTGAACCGGTAGGTCTTGGCGTCCTCGTAGGGCATGACCTGAACGTGCAGGTCCCAGGAGGGCAGGTTGCCGGCTTCGATGTTCTCGTGCAGGTCGCGGATGTAGAAGTCAGCGTCCGAGCCGGCGAGGGCTTCGGCTTCTTCACCGGTGATGTTCTTCACGCCCTGGTTGGACTTGAAGTGGTACTTGACCCAGAACCGCTCGCCTTCGGCGTTGATCCACTGGTAGGTGTGCGAGCCGTAGCCCTGCATTTCGCGCCAGGAAGCCGGCAGGCCACGGTCACCCATCAGCCAGGTGACCTGGTGCGCGGACTCGGGGGACAGGGTCCAGAAATCCCACTGCATGTCGGCGTCACGCAGGTGCGTACCGGGCAGTCGCTTCTGGGAGTGGATGAAGTCCGGGAACTTGATGCCGTCGCGGATGAAGAACACCGGGGTGTTGTTGCCCACGAGGTCGTAGTTGCCCTCGGAGGTGTAGAACTTCACGGCGAAACCGCGCGGGTCACGCCAGGTGTCGGGGGAGCCGTTCTCGCCAGCAACGGAGGAGAAACGGATCAGCATCTCGGTCTCGACGCCGGGCTGCAGGAACGCGGCCTTGGTGTACTTGGAGATGTCCTCGGTGGTCTTGAACGTGCCGAATGCGCCGCCGCCCTTGGCGTGCACCACACGCTCCGGAACCCGCTCGCGGTTGAACTGGGCGAGCTTCTCCACGAGGTAGTGGTCCGTGAGGATGATCGCGCCGTCAGCGCCGACAGCCTTGGAGTGGGCGTCGGACGTAACCGGGGCACCCGACTGGGTCGTCGAAATGGCAGTCATTGTTCTCCTATTTCTTTGTTACTTGTCATTTACGTTTGCAGGAAGTTTTTGGGCCCGCTGGCACTCGCCGCAGATCCCCTGGTACATGACATCCGCGATCTGGATGGTCATGGGATGGGAATCCTCGTTCCAGTGCGGGGTCAGGCACGGGGCATGGCCGACAGCGCAGTCGACATCCTCAACCCGCCCGCAGCTGATGCAGATCGCGTGGTGATGGTTGTCACCCACCCGCGTCTCATACAGTGCAGGGGAGTGCGGAGGTTCGAACCTGCGCAACATATGCAGGTCCGTCAGATCACCCAGCACCACATACACGGACTGCGCCGTCAGTTCCGGCAGTTCCTCGCGTGCAGCCGCCAGGATGTTTTCCGCCGGGGAATGCGGGTGATGCTCGACGGCGGCCAGGACCGCCAGCCGCTGCTTGGTCACCCGTCGGCCGTGGGCACGCAGGGCCGCGGCCCATGCTTCGTGGCTTTCCGGGTGATCGGTCATGACACCATTGAAACACTTATTTTGACTAGATCACAATAAGGTAGGGCTAAGTTTTCGCTGAGGCTAGAGTTGCCGGGTGGGAAAACTTCTGGCTGACATCACTCCGCTGCGCGAGAGCCCGGATTTCCGGCGGCTTTGGCTGGGGTCGGCGGTCTCCAATGTGGGCAGCCAGCTCACCCTCGTGGCAGTGGGCCTGGAGGTATACCGGCTCACCCAGGACAGCCTGTACGTCGGGCTGCTGAGCATCTTTGCCCTGGTGCCGCTGGTGCTGGGCGGCCTGCTGGGCGGGTCCATCGCCGACTCCCACGACCGCCGGACTGTGGCGCTTCTGTCGTCCGCAGTGCTGTGGCTGACCACCGGCGGGCTTGCCCTCCAGGCCTGGCTGCAGGTGGGCAATGTGTGGCTGCTGTACGCCCTCGTGGCCGTGCAAAGCGGCGCCCAGGCGATCAACCAGCCTGCCCGCAGCGCCATCATTCCCGCGCTGTTGCGGAAGGAGCTCCTGCCGGCCGCCAACGCATTGAACATGGTGACGTTCGGGCTGTCCATGACGGCGGGACCGCTGCTCGCCGGCGTCCTGGTGGCCAGCATCGGCTTCGGGTGGACGTACACGCTGGATGTTGTCAGCTTCGTCTTTGCCTTCTGGGCCCTGCTGAAGCTTCCTCCCATGCCGCCCGGCAAGGAGGCGGGCCGGGCCGGAATGCGGTCCGTCGTGGAGGGCTTCCGGTTCCTGGGCACGCGGCCCAACCTGCGGATGACGTTCATCCTTGACCTCATCGCGATGATCCTCGCTCAGCCGCGTGCACTGCTGCCGGCCATCGGCGCCGTCATGATCGGCGGCGGGGAAACCACCGTGGGCATCCTGCTGGCGTCCGTGGCGGTGGGGGCCTTCCTCGCCGGCCTCTTTTCCGGGCCGCTTGGCGCGGTGCAGCGGCAGGGGAGTGCGGTGGCCTGGTCGGTCATGGGATGGGGCGCTTCTTTTGCGGCGTTCGGCCTCGTGGTGGTCCTGGCCGGGCGGTCCGACTCCGGCGGCGTGACCTTCTGGCTGGTTCCGGCGGCAATATGCTGCGGCCTGGCGGGCATCGCGGACTCGGTGAGTGCCGTCTTCCGCACCACCATCCTGCAGGCCGCGACCCCGGACCACCTTCGCGGCCGGCTGCAGGGAGTCTTCATTGTGGTGGTCGCGGGAGGGCCGCGGCTAGGCGACATGCTGGCAGGCGGCGGCACTAAAATTCTTAGTGAGGGCTGGGTCCTGTTGCTCGGCGGCCTCCTGTGCATTGTGGTGGCCTGGACGGTGGCGCGGTGGCAATCCGGCTTTCTGAAGTACGACGCGCGGAATCCCGTTCCGTAGCGGCGGTGCCGGTTCCGACTTCTGAGCTGTGGAGGAAAAATTGCACAATCACCACAACGGGCTGAAAACGGCGGCGCTGTTCGGCGTGCTGTGGGCGATCCTGCTGGGCCTCGGCGCGCTTATTGCCGGCAATACCCGCAGCTCGGCCCCGATCCTGATCATGGCGCTGATCGGCCTGGGCACCACAGCCTACGGCTACTGGAACAGCGACAAGATCGCGCTCCGGTCCATGCAGGCCTACCCCGTCTCCGAAGCCCAGGCGCCACAGCTTTACCGGATGGTCCGGGAGCTGTCCGCCCGCGCCAACCAGCCGATGCCGCGGATTTACGTCTCACCCACCATGACTCCCAACGCCTTCGCCACCGGGCGGAACCCGCAGAACGCGGCCGTCTGCTGCACGGAGGGGATCCTGCAGCTGCTCACCCCGCGGGAACTGCGGGGTGTCCTCGGCCACGAGCTCATGCACGTCTACAACCGCGACATCCTGACCTCGTCCGTGGCGGCGGCGGTGGCCGGCGTCATCACCTCGGTGGGGCAAATGCTGCTCTTTTTTGGCGGCGGGGACAGGCGCAACTCGAACCCGCTGGCCCTCATCGCCATGGCGCTGCTGGCACCGCTGGCAGCGTCCCTGATCCAGGTGGCCATCTCGCGCACCCGGGAGTACGACGCCGACGAGGACGGTTCGCAGCTCACCGGCGATCCGCTGGCGCTCGCCTCCGCCCTGCGCAAGATCCACCAGGGGGTCCAGGCCGCGCCGCTGCCGCAGGACCAGCGGCTGGTCAACGCCTCGCACCTGATGATCGCCAACCCGTTCCGCGGCGGCGGGCTCAGCAAGCTGTTCGCGACGCACCCCCCGATGCAGGACCGCATCAGCCGCCTGGAGCGGATGGCGGGCAGGCCGATTAGCTGACGGCCGCCGCCGTACTTCCCGCCGCTGAAGTATCCGCTGCCGCCGGAGCCAGCGAGCGGGCGTAGCAGACGGAGAGCCGTTCGCCCGCGTACGGCCCGAAGTTGTCGATCCGGCGGTAGCCCTCGCGCTCGTAGAAGCGGATGGCGTCGGGCTGGGCTGTGCCGGTTTCCAGTTTGAGTTCGCTCAGGCCCAGGCGGGCGGCCTCGGCTTCGAGGCTTCGCAAAACCGCCGTGGCGGCTCCGCTTCCGCGGTAATCGGGCAGCACGAACATCCTCTTGATCTCCGCGGATGCGGCGTCCAGCCGGCGCAGGGCGCCGCAGGCGACGGCCGTCCCTTCGCCGTTCCGGGCCACCTGGAACACAGTGATGTCCTCGGCGGTGGGAGCTGCACCGGGCTCGTGGTCGTCGGAACCGTACCGGGCGTCCAGCTCGGCGCGCTGCATGCCGCGCAGCCGGGCGCCGTCCTCGGTATCCCACGGCTCGGGAGTCACAGAGTACTTCACGGGATTCCTCTCTTCGGCTCGGGATGCACAGACGGACTGGCGGCACCCGAAGGCGGGTGCCGCCAGTCCGTTGCGTGCCGGTGAAACCTCTAGCTGCGGAAGTTGACGAACTGAAGGTCTGCCTCGTCAAAGTCCTTCAGCAGGGCCATGGTGGCCTGCAGGTCGTCGCGGGACTTGGACGTGACGCGGAGTTCGTCGCCCTGGATCTGGGACTTGACGGACTTCGGGGCTTCGTCGCGGATGAGCTTGTTGATCTTCTTGGCCAGGTCCTGTGCGATGCCTTCCTTGATGGAGGCCTCCAGCCGGAATTCCTTGCCGGACGCGTAGGGCTCCCCGGTGTCGAGGGACTTGAGCGAGATCCCGCGGCGGATCAGCTTGGACTGCAGCACGTCGAGGACGGCCAGGACGCGCTCTTCCGAGTTCGCCTTCATCAGGATCTTTTCGCCGCTGAAATCGACCTCGGCGCCAACACCCTTGAAGTCATAGCGCTGGGCGATTTCCTTCTGCGCCTGGTTCAGCGCGTTGGCCACCTCCTGCTTGTCTACCTTGCTTACGACGTCGAACGTGGACTCGCCTGCCATGACTCTCCTTTGCTGGTGCATGCGTCGCCCGGGCGGTGAGGCGCCGGGCAGGTGGATATCTGGATTCCAGCGTAGTACGGATGGCAAGGATGTGAAGGTGGGCGGTATTCACAGTTCACTCATAGCCGAGTCATGGCGGGAACGAAGTTTTGGCGCCCGGAGTTGTAGCAGTTGGAAGCCGCTCGGAAGGAAAAGTAATGACCCACAAGGCCGTCCGCTACGTCACCAAGTCAACCGCCGCAGCCGCCTCATCGGTGGCCGCCGCTGCTGTGGCGGCATCCATCATTCTCAGCCCGGTCGCTGACGCCTCCACCCGGCTTGAGGGAGTGCAGGCGGATCTTCAGCGGGCGGTGCAGCTCAACCAGATCACCGAGGAGCAGGCGCTGCGGTTCGAGGCCAAGCTTGCCGGTCGGATCCTCGGCGAAGCCTGATTTTCCGCGCAGTTTCGGCCCGCTGATCCCCGATTTTATTCTTCGGCAGAAGTTCTGTAAGGTTGTCTTGCCGCGGTGATGGAAACAAAGCTGTGGTGATCTTCTTTTGAAGTTCGGCAGATTACCCGAGCGGCCAAAGGGGGCTGACTGTAAATCAGCTGGCAACGCCTACGGGGGTTCGAATCCCTCATCTGCCACATTTGTGATGAGTCGAGACATCCTTCACGGATGAGTCGGGTCGTCGGTTACACCCCGGTCTTCGGACCGGGGTGTTTTTCTTGGTATGCGCTGGTAGTCCGGGTTATAGGATAAAACGTGTGTAAATCCCGGGCGTGTCATGAGCGTCCTGCCCAGCCTATGCGGTGCCAGCGGTCTTCGTCGGCGCTGAGTCCGGTGCAGTAGAGCTCGGGGCCGGGGGCCTTAGTTCTCGTCAGGGCCTGTCCTGGCCGTAACAATGCCTTGCCGGCATCGGTCCTGGGCCGACCAGTCAGGTAAGTGCGCACGTTGCGCTGGACGTGGACCAGGCAGTGCTGCACAGCGGTTTCGGACCAGCACCCGGACAGGGCCGCCGCGATCCCGGATCCGCCGTTGGTGACCACCACCCGCGGGGCGGGGAAGCGTTCGAGCAGCGCCGCCCACGCGGCCTTCATTCTCGGTGTCACACCACTGCCGACCCTGCACATAGTCACCGGCAACAGCGATGAGACAGCACCACGCATCCACGTAGATCGCGTCGACCTGGATCTGGCCGTGGATCTCCGCGATGACCGGGGTCCGTGGGGCGACGTTCCAGCACCATGCCGTGCGCCGACGAACGATCGGGCCGTGCCGAACGAAGCACTCCTTGCCTGGGTCGAGGTGCCCATCAACCAGCCAAGGAACGCCTCCAGCTCCGCGCGGCGACTCACATCAGGGAATTCGCCCGCCACCACTGGGAACCAAGGCAATCCCATACACACGTTTTTGTCCTATAACCCGGTAGTCCCGGGGTCGATGGTGAGTTCGCGGCTGATCTCTCCGGTCGTTGTGTTGTATTGCTAATGGGGACGCGGCGGCATGCAGGAGCATCAGGACGTGTTTGCCGGCGTAGGCCGCCGACCCCGACGTGGTGAAGCCGGCGGGCATAGCGGAGACTGCGTTCCCGAAATGGTCGACGTATCGGCGCCAGTGGTGAATCCATTTTCACATTTACGCAGTAGTACTCAATGGCGCAGTAGCACTCAGAGCGGCCACTGAGAGTGGGCCACCGCGGCCGCTGACTTGGCTCGGCGAAGGCCTGCTCTAAGGTAGTGCCCGGACATGCCCGGCTACCGGATCATTCGGGGAATGTTTTGGAGAACCCAGAACCAGACCCCGGAATTACAGTGGCAAATAAAGTTGGGACCATTCAGGCCAGCGGGGTCGACGTCCCGGAAATATACTTTGGAGCTACGGTCCGGATGAGACCTGCTTCCACGACGGGCAACGGAGGATGGGGGAAGGGTGACGCTGCCGTGGCGGGCGGGCGACACGGTCCAGCGTCGAAGGGGGCGGCTGCGCTCGAGGGAGCAGCCACAATGCCGCTAGCTGCTGTCCGGACCACAGTGGTGTTGGCGCCAGAGCATGCACCAGGGTGAGTCGCGCTCGCGGGTTTTCTGAACTGAAATTACAGGCTCGAATGCGGGCCACCTGGAGCCTGGTGCTATCGTTTTGATTCATCTGGAAACCCCTGAATCACTGACTGCCGCGCGTCCGCATGTTGATGATCTTGACTCGCCAAGTCCCGATTCGGATATGGGAATGGGATTGTGGCGGATTCCCACACCTTGTCACTGTATTAAGTTCCCACACCTTGTCACTGTATTAAGGATGAGGCACGATCTCTAACGTGCCGCCCCCAGCAAGCTGATTCTAGGGGAATTTGGGGCCGGCTAGCACGCGTAGGCACTACGCGTTTTTTTTGGCTGAGGTACTTGTTTCGGCTCCTTTTGCGCAGATTGTTTTGTCCCCGCCGAGGAGACAGACACAGTAGTCCTCCGCCCGGAACCGGATTCGCAAACTGCCGGTCAGTTCAGCGCAATGACAAGCATCTGGGTGGTGCCCGGAATGCAGGTTTGCAGGACTGCCCGGGGGAACCCGCCGAACACCGCGGCGACGTCGTTGGTGGTGCCGGGGTTTGGCACCTGGCTCCGAGCCGAGACCCGGTAGGAGCCGTAGCCCGGAATGGCGACGCGCTCACCGACGCTGATTCCCGAGAACCGCGCCCAGCCGCCACAGAAGTCGTGCTCGGTGATGAAGAGCGAGTATCCGTCGGTGGGTGTGAAGTGGATAGGTCCGATGCAGCTGTCCACCATCGCCTGGCCGCCCGCACCTGCCACGTAGATGGTCCGCACCGTTGGAGCCGGTGCGGGCGCTGGGGCCGGCGCGGGCATCGGTGCCGGTGCGGGTGCCGGAGCGGGAGCCCGTGCCGGTGCAGACACGGCCGGTCCGCTGAGTTTGAGCATCTGGCCCGGAAAAATGATGGAGCTGGGTCCAAGGCCGTTGGCTGCCAGCACACCGCTGGTGCTGACATTGAAGCGTGCGGCGATGGAACTGACGGTGTCGCCGGCGGCCACCCGGTAGGTGGTGGGCTTGGGCGCGGGGGCCGGCGCAACCTTGCGGACGGTTGCGCTTTTCACGGGTGCTTTCACTGCCGCCTTGGCTGGTGCCGTGGCTGTCGCCTTCGGTAGCGGCTTGGCAGCCGGCTTCGAAGGTGCTTCTGCCGGCGCTGTTGTGGCGGGTGCTGCAACGACCGCCTCGGCCGCCTTCGCCGCCGCCCCGGCGGGCGCGCCGGCGGTCGGTGCGGCGGCGGACGAAGCCGCGGGCTTCGGCTGTTCGACGGCGGCCGGTTGGCCGACGGCGGCAGCCGGGCTCCCGCCGTCGGCCGCCACCAGCGCGCTGACGCCCGCCCCGGCCGCCCCGGCCGCCAGCAGGGCAGCGGAGACCGCTGCGGATATGAGCAACACCCGGCCAGCGGGCCTTCCGGCCAGCGGTCCGTGCCTGCCCCGGCGCGGATTGACGAAGCCTTCCGCTTCCGGCTCCCGGCCGTTCAGCTTCGCTGTGCCCAACTTCGCTGTGCCCAACTTCGTCGTGCCCAGCGTCCCTGTACCCAGAGCCAATGCCGGGTGCGGCGGATCGTTGTCCTGGCCGGAAGTGATCGGGGGATCTGGCGTCTCCTGATGGTTCATGGCGGACCTTTGATTCGGGCGCAGGCGGTGTCCGGAAGCGCGTCGGACGGTGACGCGCAGACACAGGAGTCGCTCGTGTCCACAGGGCAGAGCACGGCATATGGGGCGCATTACCGCTATTCATGAGTGCTGCACGTCCGCGAACGTGCCGGCCCCAGCCTGAGTCGAGTGTAGGAAGCGCCACACGGGTGCCGCACGAGTAGGGGATACCTGTTTTTCCGGGAACGGGCACTTGTTTCCCCCGCATGGGACAGGCTGCGCGACGCGCTGCATGAGCGAGCGGGGCCTGGCGGGCGCACTGCGGGCAGAATATTCCCGGTGACGCGGGGAGCGAACAAGGCCCTGGCGCGCGGGACTTACGGCCACGGCTCGCGTACGGTTGAACCATGGCTACCGTTGACATCACAGGTGAACAGTTCGCATCGACCATCGAGGGCAACGACATTGTCCTGGTGGACTTCTGGGCCGAATGGTGTGGCCCCTGCCGCCAGTTCGCCCCCACGTACTCCGCGGTATCGGAAAAGCACCCGGACGTCGTCTTTGCGAAGGTGGACACGGAAGCGGAGCAGCGGTTGGCAGCGGAGGCGGGCATCTCCTCGATTCCCACGCTGATGGCCTTCCGCGAGAAGGTGCTGGTCTTCTCACAGCCGGGTGCCCTGGGCGCCCCGCAGCTCGAGCAGGTCATCGACGCCGTCAAGGCCCTCGACATGGAGGAAGTCCACGCCCATGTGGCCCGCTCCCAGGCCGAGGCCGCCGCAGCAGCGGGCAACAGCAGCAAGGGCTCCGGGCCCCAGGACGGCTCGCAGATCCCCGACTTCTAATCTTCAGCTAAACGCAACGTGGGGACACTTCGCGCCCAATAACCTCGGTTCGTTGGGCGCGAAGTGTCCCCACGCGTTGCTTTATGTAAATGTCCCCACGCGTTGCTTTATGTAAAGGGGACTAGAGGCGTTCCACCTGGACGGGTTCGGCCAGGAGGGCGCTGAGCGATTCATTCAGGTCCTGCAGGGCAATGCCCTTGGAGTGCGCGTCGAGGGCCTCCTCCGACTCCCACCGTTCTGTCAGGACCAGCTTCTCCTCCGTCGCCTCGGTGAGCTCATAGCGGATGCAGCCGGGCTCGTTGACTACCTCGTCAATGGCGATTTCCAGGGCGAGCTTCACGCGGAAGAACTCGCCGTCGTTGGGGATGAACGTGGCCTGCAGGTCGATGGGTGCACTCATGGATTTCACAATACCGGCCGGCGCGAGTGCGCCCGGACCCGTTACGCCAAACGGGCCGGCCGGATTGCTTCTCTAGCACCGGGCGGCTTGATAGCGTGCCATCATGCGCGCTTACACCGCCGGGGACGCGGACGTCCCCCTGCTCGAGGAGACCATTGGCGAGAACTTTGAGCGCGTGGTGGCGCAGTTCCCCCTGCACGATGCGCTGATCGAGGCTGCCGCCGTGCCGGGCGCGGACGCCCGCCGGTGGAGCTACACCAAACTGAACGACGACGTCGACCGTCTTGCCCGCGGCCTCCTCGCCCTGGGCGTCGCGAAGGGTGAGCGAATCGGCATCTGGAGCCCGAACTGCGCGGAGTGGACCATCCTGCAGTACGCCACGGCGAAGATCGGCGCGGTCCTGGTCAACGTGAATCCGTCCTACCGCAGCCACGAGCTGGAGTTCGTGGTGCCGCAGAACGGCATGCGGATGCTCGTCATGGCGCCGTCGGACCGGAACAGCGACTACGTGGGGATGGCACGCCAGGCGCTCGCCGGGTGCCCTGACCTCCGCGAGCTGGTGTTCCTGCCGGATTTTGAATTGGACGGGCTCGACGCCGGCGTCCCCCTGGGTGAGCAGGAGCTCACGTACGCTGAGCTGCTCAAGCGGGCGGACGCCGTCGGGCATTCCGAACTGAAGGCCCGCATGGCAGACCTCGGTCCGCACGATCCGGTCAATCTGCAGTACACGTCCGGAACCACGGGTTTCCCCAAGGGCGCCACGCTGACGCACCACAACATCCTCAACAACGGGTATTCCATCGGCGAGTTGCTGGGCTACACGGAGCATGACCGGGTGGTGATTCCGGTGCCGTTCTACCACTGCTTCGGGATGGTGATCGGCAACCTGAACGCGCTCAGCCACGGTGCCGCGACGATCATCCCGGGACGCGGGTTCACGCCGGCCGCCACGCTGGAGGCGGTGCAGGATTTCGGCGGCACCTCCCTGTACGGGGTTCCCACCATGTTCATCGCCGAACTTGCGCTGCCCGACTTCGCCTCCTATGACTTGTCCACGCTCCGCACCGGGGTGATGGCCGGCTCGCTGTGCCCCATCGAGGTGATGAACCGGGTGATTTCCGAGATGAACATGAAGGACGTGGCCATCTGCTACGGCATGACCGAGACGTCACCGGTGTCCACCATGACCCGCACCGGGGACACGCTGCAGCAGCGGACGCAAACCGTGGGGCGGACCATGCCGCGGCTCGAAAGCAAGATCATCGACGCGGCCGGGGAGGTGGTGGAGCGGGGCGAGATCGGGGAGCTGTGCACCCGCGGCTACGCCGTCATGCAGGGGTACTGGAACCAGCCGGACAAGACTGCCGAAGCGATCGACGCCGACGGCTGGATGCACACCGGCGACCTGGCCCGCATGGACGACGACGGGTACGTGGTGATCGAGGGCCGGATGAAGGACATGGTGATCCGCGGCGGCGAGAACATCTACCCGCGCGAGATCGAAGAGTTCCTCTACACGCATCCGTCCATCCAGGATGTGCAGGTGATCGGGGTGCCGGATGCCAAGTACGGGGAGGAACTCATGGCCTGCATCATCCTCAAAGCCGGCGCGGCACCCCTGGACGAAGCGGCGGTGGCCGAGTTCTGCCGCGGCAAGCTGGCGCACTACAAGGTTCCCCGCTACGTTGAGGTCCGCGACAGCTTCCCCATGACGGTGTCCGGAAAGATCCGCAAGGTGCAAATGCGCGAGGAAGCCGCCGCGCGGCTGGGCCTCTAGCGCGGACGGACAGTGCGGCCCTGCCCGGGGGCTTAAGTGTACGTTCGCGCCTGTCAGTGGCGGCGGTGGTCCTGGATGGTCATCCGCGGGCCGAAGGTGGGTTTCCGGAAGCCGCTTAGACCCAGCATGCGGACCACCCGCTGCCGGTGCCCCTTCCACGGTTCCAGCAGGGCCAGCATGCCGGCGTCGTCCGTCCGCCGTCCGGTGAGCGCTGCTCCGACGTATGCGGCCAGGTGGTAATCACCCACCGCGATGGAGTCGGGGCAGCCGTGCGTCCGCTGCACCACTTCGGCGGCCGTCCACACGCCGATGCCCGGGATGGTCTGCATTTTGGCGGCCGCCTCTGCCGCCGGGAGGGACGCCAGGCGTTCAAGGGCGACGGCGGAGCGCAGGGCGCGCATCACAGTCGCCGACCGCTGCGGGCCAACTCCCGCTTTGTGCCACTCCCAGGAGGGAATGCCGAGCCATCCCTCAGCGGTGGGCCGGACCAGCAGCCCGGGAGGTGCGATGGTACCGGTGCCGGGGGCAGGCGTTCCGTGGCGGTACATCAGGTACCAGAAACCACGCCGCGCCTCGATGACGGTGACTTTCTGCTCCAAAATGGTGGGCACGAGCGAGTCAACCATCCGCCCGGTGGACGGGAGCCGGACGTCCGGGTTCCGGCGTCGGGCCTCACGGACCATGTGGGGGAGCGTCAGGGAGAAGGAAGGCGCGTCGAACGACGACCAGTCGTCACCGGCGCCGAGGAGCCGGGGAACGCCTGCAAGGGCAGCGCCTGAGCCGGGGCCCCAGGCCTGGGCGTCGATGCAGGGGCCGCCGTTGCCGTCCGGCGCGAATCCCGCCGGACCGTCCACAGTGAGCCGCAGCGTCACCGGTCCCTCCGGCGTCGTGAACGCCATCCACAGCCCGTTCGGCCGCGAGGAGAAGGAGGGGTCACCATTGCCGCGCATCAGAATGCCCAGGGTGCGGTGCAGGTCATACGGACCGCCCGGATGCCACCTGAGGGACGCATCCGCCGCGGCTGCCAGCCGGGCGGGGGCGTCAGCAATGGTCATACAAACATCGTCCCACGCCGGGCCGACAAACTTGCCGCCGGTCCCGCCGGAAGGGTTTCCCCGGGCCCTTATCCGGGGACGGTGCCCGGGTCTACAATCCCGAGTGTGGCGCGGGTCCGCCGCGTCCCTTTCCTTCGAGTTGTAGGTGATCGCAATGGGTGGAGTGGTGCATTTTGAAATCCCCGCGGACGACCAGGACCGAGCGAGGAACTTCTACAATCAGGCCCTCGGCTGGCGGATCGACCCCATGCCGGAGATGGACTACAACGTGGTGATCACCACGCCGATGGACGAGAAGACAGGCAGGCCCACGGAGCCGGGCGCCATCAACGGCGGCATGATGGCCCGGGACGGGGAGCTGACCACGCCCGTCATCACCGTGGACGTCGAGGACATCGATGAGACCCTGCGGACGGTCGAGCAGCTGGGCGGTTCCGTGGTGAGGGCCAAGGAGACCATCCCGGGCATGGGACACTACGCCTACTTCAAGGACACCGAGGGCAACATCCTGGGGCTTTGGGAGAACCTCCCCGCTGATGCCGGCGGTGCTTCCGGCTAATGCCGCCGGGGCTGGCGCGTGCCCGCGCGGGTCCCGTGGTCCAAGACGGTAAGTTGGTACCCATGAAGTACGCCCAGTCTGTCCTGGACCTCATCGGCAACACCCCGCTCATCAAGCTCAACCACGTCACCGAGGGCATCAAGGCCACGGTCCTCGTGAAGCTGGAATACGTGAACCCCGGCGGATCCATCAAGGACCGCATCGCGGCCAAGATGGTCGAGGAAGCCGAGCGCGACGGCAAGCTCAAGCCCGGCGGCACCATCATCGAACCCACCTCCGGGAACACCGGCGTGGGCCTTGCCCTGGTCGCCCAGCAAAAAGGGTACAAGTGCATCTTCGTGGTGCCAGACAAGGTGGGCGAGGACAAGCGTGCCGTCCTGGAGGCCTACGGCGCGGAAGTGGTGGTGACGCCCACCGCCGTCGAACCTGACAGCCCGCAGAGCTACTACGGCGTGTCTGACCGCCTGGTCACCGAGATCCCCGGCGCCTACAAGCCGGACCAGTTCTCCAACCCCGCGGCGCCGCTGAGCCACTACGAAACCACCGGCCCGGAGATCTGGCGGGACACCGACGGCAGGGTGACGCACTGCGTCATCGGCGCCGGAACCGGCGGCACCATCACCGGCACCGGCCGCTACCTCAAGGAGGTGTCGGCCGACCGTCCGGAGTCCGCCGGCGGCCGGGTCAGGATCATCGGGGCAGACCCCGAAGGCTCTGTCTACTCAGGCGGCACCGGGCGCCCGTACTTCGTGGAGGGCGTCGGCGAGGACATGTGGCCCGCCAACTACGACAAGTCGGTCCCGGACCAGGTTCTCGCCGTGAGTGACGCCGACTCCTTTGAAATGACCCGGCGCCTGGCCCGCGAGGAGGGCCTGCTGGTGGGCGGCTCCTCCGGCATGGCAGTGGTGGCAGCCCTGCGCACCGCCCGGGATCTCCCCGAGGACGCCGTGGTGGTGGTGATCCTGCCCGACTCCGGCCGCGGCTACCTGGCCAAGATCTTCAACGACCAGTGGATGCGCTCCTACGGCTTTCTTTCCGGCGGCGAGGAAACATCCGTGGGCGAAGTCATCAAGTCCAAGACGGGCGAGCTGCCGGACCTGGTGCATATCCACCCGAACGAAACCGTCCGCGACGTCATCAACATCATGAACGAGTTCGGCGTCAGCCACATCCCGGTCCTGTCGGCGGAGCCGCCCGTGGTGATGGGCGAAGTGCTGGGCGCCGTGGACGAACGGAGCCTGACCGCCAAGCTGTTCCGCGGCGAGGCCAGGCTGACGGACAAGATCGCCGAGCACATGGGGGACAAGCTGCCGGTGATCGGCTCGCTCGAAACCATCTCGGCCGCCCGCGAGCTGCTCTCCGACGTCGATACCGTGATGGTGACCTTCGTCGGTGCCCCCATCGGCATCCTGACCCGCCACGACCTCCTCGCGTACCTCAGCAACTAGACCCGTGGGCTGAGACTGTCGGTCCGGTGGTTGAGCCTGTCGAAACCTTGATCTCGACAAGCTCGATCAGCGGTGACAAGCTCGGCCAGCCTCGAAAGGATTTTCATGTCTGCCTCTGAAAACCAAGGATTCAACACCCGCGCCGTGCACGCCGGCCAGGATTTCGAGCCCCGCACCGGCGCCGTTGTTCCGCCCCTGCACTTCAGCTCGACCTATGCCCAGGACGGCATCGGCGGGCTGCGCGACGGCTACGAGTACGGCCGCGGCACCAACCCCACCCGCGACGCCCTGCAGGAACAGCTCGCCGCCCTCGAAGGCGGCACGCACGCCTACTCCTTCAGCTCGGGCCTGGCTGCCGAGGACTCGCTGATCCGCGCACTGACCCGGCCGGGCGACCACATCGTGCTCGGCAACGACGCCTACGGCGGAACGTACCGGCTGATCAGCCGCGTGCTGGGCGAGTGGGGCATCGGCAACACTCCCGTGGACATGTCCGACCTCGACGCCGTCGCGGCCGCCGTCGCCGCCAACAAGACCCGCTTCGTCTGGGTGGAGACGCCGTCCAACCCGATGATGAAGATCACGGACATCGCGGCACTGGCCAAGGTGGCGCACGACGCCGGGGCCCTCCTGATCGTCGACAACACCTTCGCGTCGCCCTACCTGCAGACTCCGCTCGCCCTGGGCGCCGACGTCGTGGTCCACTCCACCACCAAGTACATCGGCGGCCACTCCGACGTGGTGGGCGGTGCGATCGTGGTCAAGGACGCCGGCCTGGCCGAGAAGATCGGCTTTGTGCAGTTCGCCGTTGGCGCCATTTCCGGCCCCATGGACGCCTTCCTCACCACGCGCGGGCTCAAGACCCTCGGCGTGCGCATGGACCGGCACAGCGACAACGCGCAGGCCGTGGCCGAATGGCTCCTGGAACGCCCCGAGGTGGAAGCGGTCCTGTACCCGGGCCTGCCCTCGCACCCCGGCCACGAGCTGGCCAAGAAGCAGATGAAAAAGTTCGGCGGCATGATCTCGGTGCAGTTCAAAGGCGGCGAGGCCGCTGCCCGCAAAGTGGCCGAATCGACGTCGGTCTTCACCCTGGCTGAATCGCTCGGCGGCATCGAATCGCTGATGAACTACCCCTCCGAGATGACGCACGCCTCGGTCAAGGGCACCGAACTGGCCGTCCCCCTGAACCTGATCCGGCTCTCCTGCGGCATCGAGGACGTCGAAGACCTCATCGCCGACCTTGAGCAAGCCTTCACGCACATCCAGTGACGGCCTCCGCGCAGACGCAGGAAGGCGCCGGCACCCGGCAGGAAACCGGCAGCCCGGGTAAAGCTCGCCGCCCCCTCCTCGGCTGGCTCGCGACGGCGGGCGGTGCTGCCGCCGTCGTCCTCGCTTTGGTGTGGCTGTACGCCGGGTATGCCCCGGCCATGAACGACTTCGAGGTCTACTACTACGGCGGCACCAAGGTGCTGCAGACCGGCGAGGCCGGCATCAGCGAGCTGTACGCGCCCCGGGACGGGCTGCCGTTCACCTATCCGCCGTTTGCCGCGCTGCTGTTCGCCGGCCTGGCCACCATGAGCCTGGGCCAAAGCGGGCAGCTCTTCATCTGGGCCGCGCTGGGCGGGGCCGCGGTGGTCTCCGCCTGGCTTGCCCGGCACTACTTCGGGATGACCCGATGGCGGGACGCCTTTGCGGACTGGCGGTTCCGGACCGTGGCGCTGGCCGGGACCGGGGCCATCGTGCTGCTGGGGCCCTGGCGGGACACCTTCGTGTTCGGGCAGATCAACATCATCCTGATGGGCCTGATCCTGGCCGACTTCGCGCTGCACGGAAAATCCCGGGCCGGCGAGATCCGCTGGCCCGCCGGCCTGCTGATCGGGATCGCTGCCGGCATCAAGCTGACACCACTCGCGTTTGGCCTGTATTTCCTGGTGCGCCGCGATTTCAAGGCCCTGGCCTGGATGGCGGCCGGCTTCTTCGGCTCCATCGCCGTGGCCTGGGCCGCCCTGCCGCACGCCTCCGTGACGTTCTGGACCAAAATCCTGCCCAACACCGGGCGAATCGGCGACCCGGGGTACGTGGACAACCTGTCGCTGAAGGGCCTGCTGCTCCACTTCGGCCTGCCGGATTCGGGATTCACCAGCCTGCTCTGGCTGGTGCTCGCGCTGGCCCTGGCCGGACTCACTGCGCTGGTGATCCGGTGGGCGGTGGCCGTGGAGGAAAACTTCGTGGCGGTGTCCGCGACTGCCGTGCTCATGCTCCTGGTCAGCCCGGTCTCGTGGTCCCACCACTGGGTGTGGATCGCGGTGGCACTGCCGTCGATGGCCTTCGCCATGCACCGCGTTCCCTCCCGGACCGGCCTGATGCGGCTGGCCGGCTGGCTGGTGGTGGCGGCATCGGCCGTGGCCTTCTACCTCGCGCCCAAGGACCTTGCGATGGCCGCCGGGGCCGAGGTATGGGGCGTGAACCCCCGGACGCAGTGGCCGCTGATGGTCTCCAGCCAGGGCGTGCTGTGCGGCGTGGCCCTGCTGGTGTACTGGGCCGCCGCCTACCGGCCCTCACGGACAGGGATCCGCTCCTATCGTTAGAGCCTAGCTTTCTTGAAGAAAGTCAGCTATGGTCGCTGCATGGCTCTCCGCTCCGACTGGTCCCAGCGCAACTGCAGCATGGCCCGCGGCCTGGACATTTTCGGTGACCCGTGGGGCATGCTGGTCCTCCGCGAGGTCTTCTTCGGCAACGGCCGCTTCGACGCGATGAAAACGCGCCTCCAGGTGGCTGACTCGGTCCTTACCCGGCGGCTTGCCTCCCTGGTGGAGTCGGGTTTGCTGACAAAACAGCCCTATGACGACGGCGGCCGCACCCGCCAGGAGTACGTCCTCACCGCCAAAGGCGAGGACGCCCTGCCAGTGCTCAACGCCGTCGTGATCTGGTCCGAAAAGCACCTGCAGGCGCCGTCGGAGCAGGCCCACATGTACGTCGTCCACGCCACCTGCGGGCAGCGCACGGGGTCGGCCGACACCTGCACGGAATGCGGTGAACGGCTCACCGCGGAGAACACCAGCTGGCACAGCCTGACACGCAGCGAGGAACCATTCCGGCTGGCGACGGCCCACAAGCACACCGACAAACCAGCCGCCCGCGTTCAAGGCGGCGGAGAAAAAGGAACAGCCGCATGAGCACCCCCGAGGAGCCCCGGGTTTTTGTCCGGATATCGCGCCCTGAAGGGGCATTAGAGGACGATATCTGGACAAAAACTCCGGAGGAGACAGGCGCTGGCAGCCAGGAGCCGGAGAATGGGCCGAAGAAACGGCGGCGCCTGCACCCGGCGTGGACCGTGGCGGCGGTGGCGTTCCTGGCGCTCGTGGGCGCCGCCGGGTTCCGTGCCGCGCCCGGGGTGCTCATGGTGCCGCTGCAGCAGGAGTTCGGCTGGTCCACCACGGTGCTGTCGGCCGCGGTCAGCATCAACCTCGTGCTGTTCGGGCTCACGGCTCCGTTCGCCGCGGCCCTCATGGAAAGGTTCGGCATCCGGGCCGTCACGGCCGTCGCGCTCGCTCTGATCGGCGCCGGCAGCGCCCTGACCGTGCTGGTCAACCAGTCCTGGCAGATCCTCCTCACGTGGGGCCTGCTCATAGGACTGGGCACAGGTTCCATGGCCTTGGTGTTCGCGGCCACCATCGCCAACACCTGGTTCACCAAGAGCCGCGGCCTGGTGATCGGCATCCTCACCGCCGGCAGCGCCGCCGGCCAGCTGGTCTTCCTGCCGTTCATCGCGATGCTCGCCCAGGACCCGGGCTGGCGCCAGGCCTCGCTGCTCATCGCCGCCGGGGCGCTGGCCGTGGTTCCGCTGGTGCTGAAGTTCCTGAAAAACTCACCGGCCGACGTCGGGGTGTTGCCTTACGGCGCCGAGGAACCGTCCGGCTCGGCCGAAGGAACGACGGCGGTTGCCCCTGCCGGGGCAGCGAACGGAAGCGCCGCCGGCGATGCGGCTTCGGAACCCCGCCGCAACGCCGCCGTCCGCGCCCTGCAGGTGCTGCGGCGCGCCAGCAGGAACCGCACGTTCTGGGCGCTCGCGGCCGGGTTCGCCATCTGCGGCGCCACGACGAACGGGCTGATCGGCACCCACTTCATCCCGTCCGCCCACGACCACGGCATGCCCGAAACGACTGCCGCCGGCCTGCTCGCCGCCGTCGGGATCTTCGACATCCTGGGCACCATCGCCTCCGGCTGGCTGACCGACCGGTTCAACCCGCGGATCCTGCTGGCCGTCTACTACCAGTTCCGGGGGATCGGGCTCCTGGTGCTGCCGCTGCTGCTGGGCTCGTCGGTCCAGCCCAGCATGATCGTGTTCGTCGTGATCTACGGCCTCGACTGGGTGGCCACCGTTCCGCCCACCGCCGCGATCTGCCGCCAGGTGTTCGGTGCCGACGGCAGCGTGGTGTTCGGCTGGGTGTTCGCGGCGCACCAGCTGGGCGCCGCAGCAGCCGCCCTGGCCGCCGGGGCCATCCGCGACGCCACTGGCCACTACACGTATGCGTGGCTGGGCGCCGCCGCGATGTGCACCATCGCCGCGGTTATTAGTGCCACCATCCGCAAGGACGCCGGACGGCCAAAGCCCGCAGCGGTGGCAGTTGCTTCAGTAGACTGAGCGGGGCGCCCTCGGGCGCGGCTCTTGCGGCAGAACGCGCTACGCGTCCCGGAGGCGCTCAAAGCCTGACTACAGCTGGGGGACACTGGATGGCACTGCTTACTGCCCGAACCAAGGATGATGGACCCGCTGGCCGGGGCGATCATTCAGCGGAACCGCGCCAGTCTGCGGAACTGCGGCTGGCTTCGGGACCGCGGCTCGGCGGCCGCTGGCCCGCGCTCGCCGCCCTCGCCGGTCTCGAACTGGTAGCCCTGCTGGCCCTACTCGCCGCCGCCGTCTTCGTCGCGTCCCGGCTGGACGCCTGGGGCGACAAGGGCCTGGACTTCAGCGTCTACTGGTACGGCGGCAAGATCCTCAACGACGCCGGCCTGGCGCCGTCGGGCCTCTACCAACCAACGGTGAACTGGGCAGGCGGGCCGGAACTGCCCTTCACCTACCCGCCGTTCGCAGCGCTGCTCTTCAGCCTGTTCGCCAGGCTGCCGCAGGCCACCGCGCTGCTGCTGTTCAACGCCGCCGGCGTGGCGGTGGCCGCCTGGGTGGCCGCGCTCGGCGTGCGCTACTGGAACAGCAAGCCCGGCTGGCGGAGCACCTTTGCCTCCCCGACCTTCCGGTCCGCGCTCAACCGTCTCGGCGCCGTCGTGCTTTTCCTGGCTGTCCTGAACCTGGGGCCGTGGCGCGAAACCCTGGTCTTTGGCCAGATCAACATCCTCCTGCTGGGGCTGATGACGGCGGACCTGCTGTCCCGCAGCCCGCGTTGGCGGAACGGCGTTCCCGGCAGCGGCTTCCTGGTGGGGGTGGCGGCCGGCATCAAGCTCACGCCCCTGGTCTTCGGCCTGTACTTCCTCATGCGCAAGGACTGGCGCGGACTGCTGAACATGGGCGCCGGCTTTGCCTTCACGGTGCTGCTCGGCGGGGTGCTCCGCCCGGCCGAATCCCTCAGCTTCTGGCTGCAGATACTTCCCGACACGTCCCGGATCGGCGGCGCCGGCTACGTGGACAACCTTTCCATCAAGGGCGCACTGCTGCACTTCGGGATTCCGGCGGACGCCGTGAACGTGCCCTGGCTGCTTCTGAGCCTGCTGGTTGTGGGTCTGGGCGCCGCCCTCATCAGGACCGCCAGCAGCCAGGGAGCCAGGGTGGTGGCCATTTCCGCCACCGCCCTCACCATGCTGCTGGTCAGCCCCGTCTCGTGGTCGCACCACTGGGTCTGGATGGCGGCAGTGCTTCCGGCGTTCGCCTGGACGCTGCGCGAAACTCCGCAGCGGCACCGGCTCTCGCGCTGGGCAATGGGCGCCGTCCTGGGCGTGTCCACGGTGGTGTTCCTGTTCTCGCCCAAGACCATCGGCACGGTCCTGGGCGCAGAAAACCTCGACCTTCAGACGCCGGTGCCGTGGATCATGGCCTCCAGCGCCGGGGTGTTCTGCGCGCTCGCCATCATGGTGTGCTGGCTCGTTGTCCTCCGGCGCGACGCCGTCGCGGAGCTGGCGGAATGAGCACCGCACTGGTTACCGGAGTCGGCCGCCTCGCCGGAATCGGCGCGGGGATCGCCCGCCAGCTGGCCGCCGATGGCTGGGACCTGGTGCTGACCTACTGGCAGGACTACGACGCCCGTATGCCCTGGGGAATCCAGCCGGACGACGTCGGCCGGCTCACCGCCGAACTGGAGGCCATCGGTTCCAGGGTGGTGGCGCTGCCCGCCGACTTCCAGGACCCGGCCGCTGTGGACCGGCTCATGGCAGAGGCGGCAGCGCAGGCTGGGACGCTCCAGGGCATGGTGCTCAGCCACGCCGAATCCGTCGACTCGGGCATTCTGGACACCACCCTCGAAAGCTTTGAGCGGCATTTCGCCGTGAACACCCGTGCCAGCTGGCAGCTGATCCGCGCCTTCGCGCAGCAGGCAACGGACGACGGCGGTGCGATCGTCGCGCTGACCAGTGACCATACGGCGTTCAACCTGCCGTACGGTGCGTCCAAGGGCGCGCTGGACCGGATCGTGATCGCGGCGGCGCGTGAGCTTGGACCGCTCGGTATCAGTGCCAATGTGCTGAATCCCGGACCCGTGGACACCGGCTGGATGGATGACCAGACCCGCGAAGGGCTGGCCCGGCACCAGCCCGGAGGCAGGCTGGGCACCCCCGCCGACGTGGCGGGAACGGTGGCTTTCCTGCTGTCCCCGGCAGGCCGCTGGGTGTCCGGCCAGCTCATTAAGGCCGACGGCGGGTTCTCGGCCTAACGCATTTGGCGGCAGAGCCGCTGAGGTCAGCGCTGCTTCTGGTAGCTAGAACGGGGTAGTGCCGCGCATCCGGCGGGGGCGCCCGTCCGGGTCCACTACCAGGCGGTTTGCAGCCTCCGCCCAAAGACGATGCAGGGGCGGCACGGGTTCTGGCGTGTGGTGCCGCACATGGCCCCCGGGGCGTGGCGAGCGGCGCCCGGCCCTGTGCCAACGGTCCAGGGCATCGGCGGCGGCGTTCCACAGTTTGAGCCCGTGCGCCGGGTCTTGGAGCTGGGGGTCATTCTGGTCCAGGCCGAGGTGTTCAGCCCAGAGTTGGAGCCGCAGCCTGGCGGCCAACGGCCGGGAAGCGCCGGGGTCTGCGTCGGAGTCCGAGTCTGCGCCGGGCGGTTCCCCGTGACCGGCAGACGTGTCGATCACAGCGCAGGTGAGCTCGCTGTCAGTGGTCCAGGACCGACGGTTGAAGTTGTCCGATCCGCAGGTGAACCAGGTGTCGTCGATGATGCAGATCTTGGCATGGACATAGATGGGAGTCCCGGCGCTGTTTTCCAGGTCAAACACCCCGACTCTGTCGGGTGCAGCCTGGCGCATCCTGCTGATCGCCCGCATTTGCCCCACCCGCTTGGGCGGCCCTCCGAGAAAACCGTCAGAGTCCGGGTAGCGGGGCACGACGGCGATCACGTTCAGTTCGGGGTTATGTTCGAGGGCCGCCGCGATTCCGGCCGCAACCTCTTCCGACCACAGGTACTGGTCTTCGATGTAGATTAGCGAGCGGGCCCGGGCAAAGGCTTTCGTGTAGGCCCGGGCAACGCTCCGCTCACCTTTGGGCGCGAACGGGAACGGCGGATGCTTCATTCCGTAGGTGCGCAGCAGCTGCACCGCGTGAGGTCCCGCAGGTGGTGGGGGCGGCGCGGTGGCTGGGAGCGGTTCGGGGTGCCGGGGCATATCGGCCAGGCGTTGCAGCAGCATCCGGTACGGTGTGCGATGGTCCAGGGGATGGGGGTCATTCCACCGTTCGGCGAACAGATCCAGCACGTCCGCCACAACCGGGCCGCGCAGCTCGAGCGCGGCATCGTGCCACGGAGGCCGTTTCCCGTACCGGGGATCCATATCCACCGCCTGCGGGTCTCCCGCGTGTTCGGCGTCGTCCCGGCGGCTGTGGGAAAGGTCGATTCCGCCAACGAACGCAACATCCCGCGACGGGTCGTCCCGCGGGCGGATGACGAATAGTTTCTGGTGATGGCAGCCGAAGAGGCGCACACGCTGATCCAACAGCACCTCGCCGCCGGCGTCATTGATCTGGCGGCTGAGGAGCTCATTGGACCGGTTACTCATGGGGGCAGCTATGCGCTCTCCGTGGGACCTCCAGATCAGGCCGCGCACTTCCACTCCCGCCCGGGCTAACCGCGCCAGCAATTCGCCGATCGCCGGCCCGTCCGCCGTAAGCCGTTCGTCGGAATCACCACGCCAGTCGGTGAACCACACGCGGTCTCCGGCATTCAGAGCCGACAGCTCCTCAAGCAGCCGGGCGAAATAGGTCGCCCCATGAATCAGGGGCCGCACGAGGTTGCCCTCCGACCAGGCCGGGGATTCGGCACCGCCCGCGTGCACGTCGGTGGCTGTGTTCCCCCGCTCAGCGCCACTCAAGAACCAGGCACCGGCACTACTGTCCACTCGATGTTCCCCGGTCATTCCGATCCTTCCCAAGGCCAGGAAATCGTCAGCGTCGGCCATGTGCCCAGTATGCTCCCGGCAATGCGGCCCCAGCGAGACGAGAGCCAAACGTTGGGCTCACCGGAACGCCGGGAGCCCGGTGATGTGCTGGCCGAGGATCAGGGTGTGCACCTCGTCCGTTCCTTCATAAGTCCGCACCGACTCAAGGTTGGCGGCATGCCGCAGGGGCGAATAGTCCAGCGTGATGCCATTGCCGCCCAGAATGGTCCGGGCCTCCCGCGCCACCTTGATCGCCTCGCGGACGTTGTTCAGCTTGGCCAGCGAGATCTGTTCCGGGCGGAGCCGGCCGGTGTCCTTGAGCCGGCCCAGGTGCAGGGCCAGCATGGTGCCCTTCTGGACCTCGGTCAGCATGTTCACAAGCTTCTCCTGCGTCAGCTGGTAGCCGGCCAGCGGCTTCCCGAACTGCAGGCGCTCCATCGAATACCGCAGCGCCGCCTCATAGGAATCACGGGCCGCGCCCATGGCACCCCAGGCGATGCCGTACCGTGCCTCGTTGAGGCAGCTGAACGGGCCGCTCAGTCCCCGGGCACCCGGCAGCAGCGCCTCCGGACCCAGCCGGACGCCGTCGAACGTCACATCGCACTGGATCGAGGCGCGCATGGACAGCTTCCGCCCGATCGGCGTGGCGGTGACGCCCGCCGTGCCAGCAGGCACGAGAAACCCGCGGACGCCGTCGTCGGTCCTTGCCCAGACCACCAGGACGTCGGCGACGGAGGCGAGCCCAATCCAGCGCTTGGCGCCGTCCAGGACCCAACCGGCGTCCTCGCCCGTCCCGTCCCGCCGCGCGGCGGTGGTCATCGACGACGGGTCCGAGCCAGCCGTCGGCTCGGTCAGCGCGAAACAGCCGATCACCTCGCCGGCGGCCATGCGGGGGAGCCACTCCTGTTTCTGGTCCTCGGAGCCCCACTTGTGGATAGCGCTCATCGCCAGCGACCCCTGGACCGAGACGAACGTACGGATTCCGGAATCACCGGCCTCCAGCTCCATGGCCGCCAGGCCGTACTCGACGGCGGACCGGCCGGGACAGCCGTAGCCCTCCAGATGCATGCCCAGGACGCCCAGTTCACCCAGCTGCGCGGGCAGGTGGAGAGGGAAGACACCCTGCTCGTACCAGTCCGCGATGTCGGGGCGGATCTGCTGGTCGGTGAAGTCCCGGATCCGCTGCCGCAGGGCCAGCTCATCCGGGGTCAGCAGGGAATCCAGGGCCAGGACATCCGAAGGGTCCGGGAGGCCGTACTCGGCCGAAGCTTCCGCAGGATCAAGGGCGTCATTGCTCATTGCAGCATCCTACGTGCCCGGTGATCCCGGGCCGCGGCATTGGCCCGTCCCGCGGCCTGGTCTGCCGGCCGCTTCCTACCGGTTAGCAGGAACCCGCGTCCCGTCCAGGAAGTACCCGCGGGTTGACGGCAGGAACCGGCAGACCGCGGCCAGCACCACGCCCAGGGCCAGCAGCACCACGCCGCTGACAAAGGCCCCGCCGACGCCCAAGATCTGCGTGTTTCCGTAGGCCGGATCCCACATCTGCGCCGCCGAGACGAAGAACGCCGCCGTCAGCAGCAGGGCCCCGAGCAGGGGAAGGATTCCGCGGAACCACAGGCTGCGGGCAGACTCGCGCAGAGTGTTCCGGAAGTACCAGGCGCAGGCAAAACCGGTGAGGGCGTAGTAGAAGGCGATGAACAGGCTGATGGAACTGATGGAATCGGACAGCAGGTTCTCGCTAAGGAAGCTCATGGCCACGTAGTACACGACGGCCGCGGCGCCCATCACCTGGGTGGAGAAGCCGGGGGTCTGGTTCCGTTCGTGGACCTCCCCGAACTTCGGCGGCAGGGCCCCGTGCACGCCCATCGACAGGGTGCCGCGCGCCGTGGGCAGGATGGTGGTCTGGGTGGAGGACAGCACGGATGCCAGCACCGCCACCACAATCAGCCAGCCCCACGGACCCAGCACCACGTCCTTCATCGCCAGGAACACGTCGTCCTGGTTCTCGGTGTTGGCCAGCCCGATTCCCTCCGTCCCCACGGACGCGTACATCATCACCAGCAGCGCCACCGAGACGTAGATGGCCACCAGCACGAAGGCCGAGATCACCGCCCCGCGGCCCGGAGTGGTGGCCGGGTTCTCGGTCTCCTCGTTCACCGCCAGGCAGGTGTCCCAGCCCCAGTAGATGAACAGGGCCAGCAGGATGCCGTGGACCACCGCGCCGGGGTCGGCGAACGCCCCAGTCGGGTTGAACCATTCGACGTCGAACGGCTGGCCCGCCGGCGCATCGCCGGTCAGGCCCGCGATCCTGGCGATGATGGCCACGGCGAAGATGCCGAGCGAGATGTACTGGACGTAGGTCAGGGTCCGCTGGACGTGCTCACCCAGCCGGATCCCGCGGTGGTTGACGAGGGTCATGAAGGCGATGAAGACGACGCCGGTGACGGTCACCACCGGCTTGTTCCCTGCCAGGGACCCGTCGCCGACGAGGAGCCAAAGGTACTGGCCCGCCACCTGCGCCAGATTCGCCAGGACCACGACGCCGGCCAAAGCCACGCCCCAGCCGCCCAGCCATCCGGCCCAGGGGCCGAAGGCGCGGCGGGCCCAGATGAAGGTGGTGCCGCAGTCCGGCATGGCGCTGTTGAGCTCGCGGAACGCGTAGGCGATGAACAGCACGGGAATGAAGCCCAGGACCAGGATCAGCGGGGTGTAGTTCCCGTTGACGGCCACGATCAGGCCCAGCGTGGCGGCCAGCGAGTACACCGGTGCGGTGGAGGCGAGGCCCAGCATCACGGAGTCGCCAAGGTCCAGGATCCCGGCGCGGAGTCCCTTGCCGGGAACGGCACCGCCAGGCTGGCCCCCGGCGCCGCCGGCCGCCGTCGTCGTTCGGGTTCTCATTGGGCACCTGTTCTCATAGCGCAATACCTGCCTTGTTCGCGTTGGCCTGGGCCGCCTGGACGCTCAGCGGCGCCGGCGCGTCAATGGTGTTCGGGACGAAGCGGCAGAAGTAGTCGGTGACCGGGCCGTCGGACTCGCGGATGCCGCAGCCCACCGATTCACCGTCCACCACCCACAGGCCCAGGACCGGATGGTTGCCGTCGAAGTCGGGGAGTGGATGGTACTGCTGGTAGCACCAGCCCTCGCGGCCGTAGCCGCCCGGCTTCTCCAGGCTGATGCCCTCCGCGTGGATCCGGATGTTGTCGCCTTCGCGGCCGTGCAGTGGCTTGGCCACCCACTCCTGCAGCGGGCCCGGATCGTTGAGGTAGGCCGGGAGCAGGTTCGGGTGGTTCGGGTAGAGGTGCCACAGGGCTGCCAGGAGTGCCTTGTTGGAGAGCAGCATTTTCCAGGCCGGCTCCACCCAGCGGGGATTGTGCGAGCGCTGCAGCAGGCGGTGGCCGAACGGCTCCTTCATCATCAGCTCCCAGGGGTAGAGCTTGAAGATGGTGCTGATCATGAAGTTGTCCATGTCCACGAAGCGGTTCAGGTTGGGGTCCCAGCCGATGTCCGACATGTTGATGCCGATGGTGGTCCACCCGGCCTGGCTGGCGACGTCCCGCATGTAGGCGGCCGTCATCCAGTCTTCGCCTGACTCCTCGGCTTCGGAGTGGGCCACGTGCAGGGTGCTCATCCCGGTGCGGTACTGCAGCTTCTTCCACTGCCGGATCAGTGCCTCGTGGATCCCGTTCCACTGGTCCTTCTCCGGGAAGACGTCCTGCAGCCAGAACCACTGGGCCACGGCCGCCTCGATGAGGCCGGTGGGAGTGTCCGCGTTGTACTCAAGCATCTTGGCGGCACCGCCCCGGCCGTCATAGATGAAATCGAAGCGGCCGTAGATGTCCTGGTCCCCGGCCTGCAGTGACTCCGCGGCCAGTTCCAGCGCCTGGGGGCCGATGCCAATGGGGCCCATCGCGCCCGTGGCCAGGAACTTCGCCGCCTCCAGGCACATCCTGTGCATGTCCTCGGCCGTGACCTCCAGCGCCTCCACCTCGTCCATGGTGAATTCGTAGAACGCGGCCTCGTTCCAGTACTCGATCTTCTTGCCGCCGGGCAGGCTGGTGGTGGAAAACACCAGGCCTTGCTCTTCAATCTTCTGCTTCCAGTCCGGCCGGGGCTCCGAGAGCAACCGCTTCACGCCTAGCCTCCCGTGCTTCCGCCCTTGGAGCTGCTGCCGAAGCCGCCCCTGCTGACCGTGCCGCCCTTGCTGCTGTAACCCGTGGCCGCCTTGGCCCCCTGCGGCACCGTCCTGGTGAAGTTCGGGTAGGCGGTCCTGTTCTGGCCGATGCCCGGCACGCTGGCCCCGCGTGCGTAGAAGTACCAGGCATAGAGGGCCCCGCCGCGCCCGGCCGAGCTGTTGCACTGGGTGTCCTCGACGCGCTCGCCGGTTTCCTCGTTGAAGCAGACCTGGGCGTAGTCGGGGTCCTGCTCGTTGCTGGCCACGATCGCCGTGATGGTGCCGGCCAGGAGCGCGGTGACGCCGAGGCCCACCACCACCGTGCGGCGCTGCGACCGCTTCTTCCGGGCTGCAGCATCGCGCTCGCGGTCACGCGCGAACGGATCGAAGACGGGGGTGGGCTGGGGGAAACCGGGTTGCTGCCGGGCCCCGTCTCCCGGGGCTGCATTGCCCGGGGTTGCCGTAGCGGGCTTTCCGTTGCCGGGCTTTCCCCGGCCTTCCTCTCCCGGCGTGCCAGGGGTCAGCAGCTCGGGGTGGAGCTCAGGCTTGGGCACCTGCCAGGGCGGCGGCTTGGCCGGACCGCCGGACAGGGCGTCCCCGCCGGACCTGTCGTCGTTCCGGCCCCCGTCAGCGTCCTTGCTCGGGTCCTTCTCCGGGTCCATGGTTCCCCCTGCTGCTCCATGCTGTTGGCGGCCGGGCCGCAAGGCTGCGGCCGGCGGAACCGGCTGTCCGTCCAGCCGGCAAATACTGCAGCAAGCCTAGTGGCTGGAGGGTGCTGCGGTGAATAAATTTCCACACCGACCCGTCCCGCCGGAAACACCAAAAGCGCTGGTCAGGCCGAGAACCTACACTGGTGCCATGCATACAGCCACTCTTCTTGCCGTTTGCCGGGTCCACCAGCTTCTTCCGGACGAGGGAAGCGTGGGCGTTACCGCCATCGACAAGCGACCCGTGGACGGGCCGGTGAAGGTGCACAAGCTGGGTTTGCACGGTGACATCCAGGCCAGCCGCATCCACCACGGGGGAGAGGACCAGGCGCTCTACGCCTATTCCCAGGCCGACGCCGACTACTGGGTCGGCGAACTGCAGCGCGAACTGCCGCCGGGGATTTTTGGTGAGAACCTGCGCGTGGCGGGCATCGAAACCACGGGCGCCGTCATCGGTGAACGCTGGCGGATCGGGCTGGACGTTGAGGTTGAAGTCACCTCGCCGCGTGTTCCGTGTGCCACCTTCCAGCGGCGCATGGATGAGGCGCAGTGGGTCAAGCGCTTTACGGCGGCAGGCCGGGTGGGCGCCTACCTGCGCGTCATCAAAACCGGCTCCGTGCAGGCCGGCGACCACATCCACCGACTCTTCGTGCCCAAGCATGGAGTGACCATCGGCCGCTGGTTCAGCGAGCCGGACGTCGACGCCATCGAGGCGCTGCGCGACGCCGAGGCCGACGGCGAAATCCGGCTGCAGCCCGAGTACCACGACCGGTTCGAGAAGATGCTCCGCAGCGTGGGCCGCTAGCACAGAGGCTCTGCCGCAGTTCCGCAAAAACCACGCTTGTGCGCAAGGTCACCGCCCTCGCCGTGGCTCCGGTTAGCCTGCGGGCCGCGGCATGCCTTACACTTGAAACATCCCCCACTCCGGAAATCCCTTATTCCTGCCCAATTCTTGAGGCAGGACTGGCAAGTGTTGGGGCCCGCAAATGTGATGCGGGCATTTTCATAGGGAGAGCCGGCTGAAGAAAACGCTGTACAGACTGCTGGGATAGCAGCCAAGAGATGCAGTGCGAAGTCCTGCCACGGGATTGCGAAAGCGCCGGACTTCTACGTGACCGGCCGGTCAATGTATGCCCGGCACCCACGGCACATGTACTGCGGCTCCGCTCACCTCGGGTTGTGCCGCCTGGCCCCCTATGGATGAGGAATCTTCACCTATGCCCGAAAATCACGACAACGCCACCGAGACGGCGACCGCCGCAACCGCCAACGTTGAATTCACCGAGGCTGCTGTCCCCGCAGCCGAGCCCGCCGAGGCCGCAGCCCCCGCTGAGACCCCCGAGACTGCTGTGACTGCAGCCGAGGCCGCAGCCCCCGCTGAGGCCCCTGCCGCCCCTGAGGCGGAAGAAGAGGGCGTCCGTTTCGCCGACCTTGGCATTGACGGCCGCGTCCTGGCGGCCCTGCAGGACGTTGGCTATGAGAAGCCGTCCCCGATCCAGGCAGCAACCATCCCGCTGCTGCTCGAAGGCCGCGACGTCGTGGGCCTCGCTCAGACCGGTACCGGTAAGACTGCAGCATTCGCAGTACCGGCGCTGTCCCGCCTGGCCGAACTCCACGACCTGAACGGCCCGTCCCGCAAGACGCAGGCCCTCGTTCTTGCCCCGACCCGTGAGCTCGCACTCCAGGTTGCCGAGGCCTTCACCTCCTACGCCAAGCACATCGACGACTTCACGGTCCTCCCGGTGTACGGCGGCTCCGCCTACGGGCCGCAGCTGGCCGGCCTCCGCCGCGGCGCCCAGGTTGTTGTCGGTACGCCCGGCCGCGTGATCGACCACATCGCCAAGGGCTCCCTGGATCTCTCCGAACTGCAGTACCTGGTGCTGGACGAGGCCGACGAAATGCTCCGCATGGGCTTCGCCGAAGACGTGGAACAGATCTTCCAGCAGACCCCCTCGGACCGCCAGGTGGCACTGTTCTCCGCCACCATGCCGAGCCAGATCCGCCGGATGTCCAAGCAGTACCTGAACAACCCGGCCGAGATCTCGGTGAAGTCCAAGACCACTACCGGCGCCAACACCCGCCAGCGGTACCTGCAGGTCATGGGCCCCCACAAGCTCGACGCACTGACCCGCATCCTTGAGGTTGAAGAGTTCGACGGCGTCATCGCCTTCGTCCGCACCAAGATGGCCACCGAGGACCTGGCTGACAAGCTGAAGTCCCGCGGTTTCCAGGCTGCCGCCATCAACGGCGATATCCCGCAGCAGCAGCGCGAACGCACCGTTGACGCGCTGAAGGAAGGCCGTATCGACATCCTGGTGGCCACCGACGTCGCGGCTCGCGGCCTTGACGTTGAGCGCATCAGCCACGTGGTCAACTACGACATCCCGCACGACACTGAGTCCTACGTCCACCGCATCGGCCGCACCGGCCGTGCAGGCCGTTCCGGCGATGCCATCCTGTTCATGACGCCGCGGGAGAAGTACCTGCTGCGTTCCATCGAGAAGGCCACCCGCCAGCCGGTGGAGCAGATGCACCTGCCCACGGCCGAGACCGTGAACACGCTGCGCCTTGGCAAGTTCGCCGAGCGCATCACGGAGACCCTCGCCTCCGAGGACGTTGCCCCTTTCCGCGACCTCATCGCCTCCTACGAGGAAGAGCACAACGTGCCGGCGGCAGAAATCGCCGCGGCACTGGCGGTCATGGCACAGGGCGGCCAGCCGCTCCTGGTCAAGGAACTGCCGGCTGCTCCTGAGTTCCAGAAGCGCGAACGGTCCAAGGACGGTTTCGGCTCCCGCGGCCCGACCCGTGCGCTGACCGAAGGCAATGCCACCTACCGGATAGCCGTCGGACGCCGCCAGCGCGTCATGCCGGGTTCCATCGTGGGCGCCATCGCCAACGAGGGCGGCATTTCCTCGTCCCAGATCGGCGGCATCGACATCCGCTCGGACCACTCCCTCGTGGAGCTCCCGGCTGACCTGAGCCCGGAGCAGCTGCGTGCCCTGTCCCGCACCCGGATCGGCGGCGAGCTGATCAACCTCGAGCTGGACAATGGCCGCAGGCCTTCCGGGGGCGACCGTGGCGACCGCGGTGGCTACCAGGGCAACCGTGGCGGCGGCAACTTCAAGGGCGGCGGCGGTTTCAAGAAGGAATCCCGGAAGAACGACGGCGAGCGTTCCTCCGCTGACCGGGGCGGCCGTTCGTACAGCGAGCGTTCCGAGCGCAGCTTCGGCGGCGACAGCGGCGCCAGCCGCGGTCAAGCGAGTGATTCCCGCTTCGGCGGCCACGGCGACGGCGCACGCAAGCCCCGCCACGGCAACGAGGGTGGCCACCGCGACTTCAACCGCAAGGGCAAGTGGTAATCACATCTTCGCGATAAATCGCGTGATGAATGATGCTGTGGTGAATTCCGCATCCGCATAGAAACAGGCCGGCTGATCAGCCGGCCTGTTTCTATTTAAGGGCGCCCTGCCGGGCTGCGTGTTCGCTTCGTCACATCCGCGTCCCCAAAGGTGCCGCAGGGGCATCCGGAGGGGCCACGCAGTCCGCTCCGAGCCCGTATTTCCGGGGTTTTTCGCCCCAGGGAACCTCCTTCCGCCGCCGATTTGTTGAGTGTGAAATCTTCCGGTAGAGTATTTACTCGTTGCCCCCCTAGCTCAGTGGTAGAGCGCGTTCTTGGTAAGAACGAGGTCACCGGATCGATTCCGGTGGGGGGCTCGGAATGAGGGCCTGTGTCAAGGCGGTCTTGACCGGCTTGACACAGGTTTTTCTCATTCGTGGCGGTGTAGCTCAGTTGGTTAGAGCGCACGACTCATAATCGTGAGGTCGGGAGATCGAGCCTCCCCACCGCTACAGAATCTGCAGGCCAGAGGCATTCAGCCCCTGGCCTGCTTTTGTTTTTGGGGCAGGGCCCATCCGGCCCGCACCGGCTCCCTTACCCAAGACTTGTGCGCCCCCCCATTCAGGGCTGGCCGCCACAGCCTAATTCCAAGTTTCCGTTCTTAGGCTCGGCAGCATTACCGGCCGAGGTGCACACCCCGGCCGCAGAATGTGCCCGTGGGGGGAACACAGTGGAGTGGTTTGGTGAAGGCGGCGTGGACCGCCGTGCGCTTCTGAATCTGGGGCGGTTCGCGGCGGCCGGTGGAGGTCTCCTGGCCCTCGCCACCGTCACCGCAGGGCCGGCGTCGGCAACAACAGTTCCAACTGTGCCGGAGCCCGAGGTGGCCCCAACGCCGGCACCATCCCCGCTGCCCACAGAACAGCCTGCCCCGAAGACCGCCCCTGCCCTTAGCAAGGCGGATGTGGGGCTCTCGGCTGTGGACAACACGTCCGACGCCGACAAGCCGGTTTCCGCGGCCCAGCAGGCCGCCCTGGACCTCAAGGCAGACGAGACGGGCATCGTCCGGGGCACAGACGGCCGGCGCTACCGGATGGTGGCCTGCGCCATCCGAAACACCGGCCTGGGATTTTCCTTGATCGAGGACGACCGGCACACGCCCGTGGGCGTGGTGTCGACGGAGAATGCCCTGGATGACATGTCCGTCACCATCCGGATGGGGTTCGACGGCCTGAAGGTGAGCTCCGTGGTGGTGGTTGCCGACGAGACGCTGGCTGCCGCGGGTTACCAGCTTGGCGCGTCCGTCGGCCTGAACAGCATCAGCATCCAGGCCTCGCAGCCCGCAGGGTTGGGGGACTACGTCTCGTGGAACGGTTCTGCCTGGGTCTCGCTCAACGGGCTGGTCACGTCCACGACGATGAACAAGAGCACGGGCCTCATCACCTGCACCCATGCAGCCATGTCCGCGCCCTACGGCGGCTCCGTCACATCGAGGAGCCTGACCAAGCGGGCCTCCATGGAGGGCATGTCCGCCACCTCCACGAGCCTCTACCTGGTGGACAACGCCGGCATGCCGGTCAAGACCCCCACCAAGGACAACCGGTTCTGGCTGACCCGCACGGGTGCCCGGAGGGTGCCCATGTCCGAGCTCGCCGTACCGTCCGCGAACATCTGGGTCTACGGGATGTTCGAGGTCTGACCAAAGCCCCGCACTGCCTTTGCGGCGGTGCGGGGCTACTTGGGTGCGGGGCTTTGGCTGCGGGGCGGGGTATCTGGCTGCGGCTGATTGGCTGTCGGGCTCCCGCGCAGGCCTACGCCCGGGTGACGCCGATGCGCACGTTCGGGCAGGAGTCTGCCAGACGGATCAGGGCGGCCTTCTCGGCGCTGTCCACCCGCAGGCCCCACCGGATTTTCACGGCGATCCAGTTGCCGATGTACTCGCAGCGGTTCGCGGGCGGCATCCACGCCTCCGGACCCTTGGCCTGCTTGGCGGAGTTCAGTGCTGCCGTCTGCGCGTTCAGTGACCGGCCGTCGCCCATGTCGTTGTAGAACGCCACACGGCGCGCCTGCGACCAATAGCGGGCGCCCGAGCCCCACGCCTCGTGGACGGGAACGGTGTGGTCGATCTCCACGGCCGACGCCAGTGTATGCGTGCGGTTGTCCCACCGGGTCACCCAGCGGCCCGTGCGCACCGTGCACCGGCGCGCAGTGGTGTACGTTGCGGTGGCCTTCGCCTCCTGCAGCAGGACCTCGGCCCGGGTGTTCTGGCAGTCGCGGTTGGTGTCCAGCCAGGTGCCGAAGTAGCGGGTCCGGTCGTAGCTTGCGTTGTTCTCCGCGGCCACAGTGAGGGCACGGGCCGCGGTCCGCAGCGGCGCGGAATAGTAGGTGGCAGCCTCGGCGGGGACTGCCAGGCCGGTGAGCAGCAGGCCGGCGGCCACGGCGGTCGCGGACAGCGACCGGACCCAGGGGCCGGACCTGGCGGACGCGGCGATGGCCACCACCCGGCGTCGGGCCTTTTTGAACGGGCCAGTGTGATTGTGCGTGCCTAGCGGCATGATTCCCCCATGATGGTTCCTGAAACGGTACGAGTTGCTTGATGCGTCAACCAGCAGGCCAGCCGGAACAGGGGAGAACCGGATCCTTGATCAGCTCTTGATGGAATCCTGTGGCAACGCTGCGGCTGGCTCCGGAATTAGCGGAACCGTTGTCATCCGGGCGCCGTAACCCTAAGGTCGGACTGCACACCGCAACGGACAACAGGAGCCGGCATGGCCAGACTGATCTACTCGGGACTCATGTCCGTCGACGGCTACATCGCGGACCGGGACGGGAACTTCGACTGGGCCGAGCCGGACGCCGAGGTGCATTCCTTCGTCAACGAGCTTCAGCGGCCGGCGGGCACGTACCTGCTCGGCCGCAGGATGTACGAGGTGATGGCCGTCTGGGAGCACCCGGAGGACTTCGGCGAGATCCCCGGGTACATCCGCGAGTTCGCCGACCTCTGGAAGGCAGCGGACAAAGTGGTCTTCTCCCGCTCGCTGGAAGAGGTGACCACCGGCCGGACCCGGATCGAGCGGGAGTTCAGCGCCGATGCCGTCGCACGGCTCAAGGCAGGCGCCGGCAGGGATCTGGCAATCGCCGGCGCGGAAATCGCCGCGGTGGCCATCCGGGCCGGGCTGGTGGACGAGTTCCAGATGTTCCTCTCGCCCGTGGCGGTGGGCGGCGGCAAGAGTTTCCTCCCGGATAACGTCCGGCTCCGGCTTGAGCTGCTTGAGGAGCGGCGGTTCGGCAACGGCATGGTCTTCCTCCGCTACGCCAACCGGACGGGGTGAACGGACAAACCGAAGCGGCAGGCGGCGCCAGCCTGCGGCAGGGCGCGCCTGCGGCACAACCGCTCCTGGGACACAATGGGGACATGACCCGCATCGCAATCATCGGCGGCCACGGCAAGGTGGCCCTGCAACTGTCCGCCCTCCTCACGGAACAGGGGCACAGCGTCACGTCCTTCATCCGCAACCCGGACCATGCGGCGGATGTCGCCGCCACCGGCGCGTCGCCGTCGGTCCTTGACGTGGAAAAGTCGACGACGGCGGACATCGCCGCCGCGCTCCGGAACCACGACGCCGTGGTCTGGTCAGCCGGCGCCGGGGGAGGCAACCCGGCCCGCACCTATGCGGTGGACCGCGACGCCGCCATCCGTTCCATGGACGCGGCCGCGGAGGCCGGCGTCGGGCGCTACGTGATGGTGTCCTACTTTGGCGCCGGCCCGGACCACGGCGTTCCCGAGGGGCACAGCTTCCACGCCTACGCCGAAGCCAAGGCCGCCGCCGACGAGTACCTCCGCGGCACCAACCTCCAATGGACCATCCTGGGGCCGGGGTCGCTGACCGAGGGGCCGGGGAACGGGCTGATCGACGTGAACCCCGAAGACGCCAGTTCCGGCACGCAGACATCGCGCGCCAACGTGGCCGTCGTTGCCGCCGCGGTGCTGGACCTGCCGGAAACGGCCGGCCGCACCATTGAATTCCGCGACGGCACGCAGCCTGTTGCGGCCGCGCTGGCCGCCATGCCGTAGCCCAGATGTAGGGCCGCAGTGTCCCCGGTAGGGTTGAAAGGCACGGCCGCCCTCCGCCCGAGGCGTGGCGCACTCCGGGGAAAGTGGGCACATGGACCAGTTGGCACTCATCATCGGGCTCCTGCTCGCCACCGTGGTGGCCGTGGGCCTCGGGGACCGGCTGCGGCTGCCCTATCCGGTGCTGATGCTGCTCCTGGCCGTGGCGCTGACATTCATCCCTGGCTTCCCGGACATCGAGATTCCGCCGGAGCTGATCCTGCCGATCTTCCTCCCGCCGCTGCTGTTTGCCACGGCCCAGCGGAGCTCCTGGGCCGTCTTCCGGGTCCGGTGGCGCACGCTCATCATGCTCGCCGTGGCCCTGGTGGTCATCTCCACCGCGGTGGTCGCGGGTGCTGCCTGGCTCATGATTCCGGGGATCGGCATTCCGGCCGCCATCGCGCTGGGAGCCATGGTGGCACCGCCGGACCCTGTGGCGGTGGAGTCCGTTGCCGGCCGCGTGCACATGCCCCGGCGCCTGATCACGGTGCTGCAGAGCGAGGGGCTCTTCAACGACGCCGCCGCCATCGTCATCTTCCAGGCGGCTGTTGCCGCCGCCGTCGGCGGCACCAGGATAGGGCCCGACGTCGTCCTCAAGTTCGTCGTGGGAGCGGCACTTGCCGTCGTGGTCGGCGTTGCCATGGGCTGGCTGACATCGCTGATCACCCGGCTGGTGGCCTCCATGGTGGCCCGCAGCGCAGTGACGCTGGTGGTGCCGTTTGCCGCCTACATCCTCGCGGAGGAATTCCATGCCTCCGGCGTGGTCGCGGTGGTGGTCACCGCCCTCGAGATGCAGCGCCACACCCGCCCGCAGGACGCCGCCGAGCGGGTGACCAGGACTGCGTTTTGGGACGTGGTGGAGCTGCTGGTGACGGGGCTCGCCTTTGGGCTCGTGGGGCTCGAGATCCAGGACGTGGTCCGGGCGGAGGGTACCGGCATTCTGGGCATGGCGGGGACCGCCGCTGTGGTCTGCGTTTTGGTCTTCGCTGTGCGGTTCGGCTGGCTTGGTCTGCTGGCTCTGTCTGCCCGCCACCGCACGAACCTGCTGCAGCCGACTTCCGCCAAGGAGGTGCTGATCCTGACCTGGTGCGGCATGCGCGGGCTGGCCACCCTGGCACTTGCGCTGGCGCTGCCCCTCACTCTGGCGGACGGCACGCCGTTCCCGGCGCGGGACCAGGTACTCGTCACCGCCTGTGCGGTGCTGCTGGCGACTCTCGTGCTGCCGGGTCTGACCCTGCCATGGCTGATGAAGGTCCTGAACGCGTCCCAGGACGGCACGGAAGAGCGCGATGCGGCGCGGCTCCTGGCCCGCCGTGCACAGGCGGCCGCTGTTGCCGCGCTCAAGGACCACGAGCTCGTGAAGGAGCTGCCCCCGGAGAAGGTGGCGCTGGTGAAGGAGAAGATGACCCGGCTCCACGCCGAACTGCTGGACGGAAGCCTACGCAACGAAAGTCTGGCCGAGAAGCGTGAGCGGGGAAGGGAGCTGGCCATCACGGTCCAGACCATCGCCCTGGACGCCGCGCGCCAGGAGGTCGTCGCAGCCCGCAGCGAACCTGACATGGATCCCGAGGTGGCGGACAGGGTGCTGCGCCAGCTCGACCTGCGGACCATGATCATGCCGGAGTAGAACAGTGCGAACGTACACTTGGGGCCCCAAAACTGCGTGTTTTAGGGCGCCAAGTGTACGTTCGCGCCTGATTTACGCGGTTGGTTCAACCCGGGGCGTTGAGCTCCAGGTCCAAGGTGTTCGCCTCCACGTAATCGAGGGCACGCCGGACCGCGCCCACAGTCACGATTGAATCACCCAGCGGAGAAACCGCCACCCGCGGCGGGGTGGCCGTGAATTCCGGCAGCCGGGCCGCAATCGGCTCGAGCAGGACCCCGGCAGAGTTGGCCACGGCCCCGCCGATTACTACGAGCTCGGGGTTAACCAGGGTGGCCACCGAGCCGATGACCCGGGCCATCCTGTCGGCCAGCCGGTCCAGGATTTTCTGTGCCTGTGCGTCGCCGGCAGCCGCCGCGGCAAAGACGTGCTCTGCTTCGGGCCCCGTGGCCGCGTGGTCGCGGAGGGACGTCTTGGCGGTGCCCTCCAGTACCTCCGCGGCCCAGGCCCGCGCCAGCGTTGCGATGCCATAGGTGTCGCCCACGCCCTTCACCAGGTCCAGGTAGGCGAGTTCACCGGCACCGCCGACGCTGCCATGCAGCAGGCGGCCGTCTTCGATGACGCCCGAACCGAAGCGTTCACTGGCCAGGATCACGACGACGTCGTCCACGCCCGCGGCCGCGCCCCGCCACCGGTCACCGAGGGCGGCGAGGTTGGCGTCGTTCTCCAGCAGCACCGTCCATCCGTGCAGCCTGTCCAGCGCGGACTTGAGGCCGACGTCGAACAGCCCCCAAAAATGCTGGGCCGCCAGGATGTTGCCTTTCCGGTCCACCGGGGCGGCGATGCCGGCGCACACGGCCAGCACGGCGTCGGGGGAGGCCCCCACGCTGTGCAGCGCCATTGCTGCGGCCCGGTCAATGGCCGCAACGCGTTCGTCTGCGGACATCTCCTCAATCTCAAACGGCTGGCTGGCCCGTCCCAGCGCCTTGCCGCGGAGATCGGACACCACCACCGTCGCCTTCGAGAAGCCCACGTCCATTCCCAGGACGTAGCCTGCCCGCTCGTTAAGTTCGAACCGTCGGGCGGGCCGCCCCTTCTGGTAGCCGCCAAAGGCGCGCTGGTTCTCCAGTTCGGTGATCCATCCGCGCTGCATCAGGTCCTCGCACACGGAAATGGCGGTGGCCCGGGTCAGGCCGGTGGCCTGGATGACCTCAGTCACCGTTACCGGACCCGAGGCGCGCATGAAATCCAGGACTGCTCCGGCGCTCACGCGGCGAAGCAACTGGGGCGTGGCCGCCGTCATCTCGGACATGGTGTTGACCTCCTTGTGCTCTGCCCCACATAATACTTGAGGAACTAAATTTAGATTCCATATAAACTCTTTCCGTGGGCCGGACGGCCGCCGCCCAGGGGATTCTCCTTCCAGCTTTTCCTCCAGCCTTTTGCAAAGGAGCAACTGTGAACAGCCCTTCGTATTGCCTCGTCCGTTTCCCGCAGGGGCCGGCCATCCGTCTGCACCCGGCCCCGGTTACCGCGCTGTGAATGCACCTACGCTCAGCCGCCGCGCGCTGTTTAAGGCTGCCGGGCTCGCGGGCGCAGCAGCTGTCCTTCCACTGGCGGGCTGTGGTTCCGTGCCCAGCAGCCAGAACGGCGTCACCACGCTGCGCTTCATGCAGAACAAGCCCGAGGTGGTGGCCTACTTCAACAAGGTGATCAAGGATTTCGAGGCACTCAACCCGGACATCCGCGTCATTCAGGACTTCAATGAAGGCAACTTCGTTCCGGGCCTGGTCCGCAACGACCCGCCCGACGTCGTGACCCGCGGCTTCGCCCAGGCCACCGCCGACTTCGTCCGCAAGGGCGTGTTTGCAGACCTTTCTGACCATCCGGCAGCAGCCACGATCGACCCCAAGGTCCAGGACCTGGTCAGCTCGTGGGGGCAGTACGACGGGCACGAAACCAGTGCCCTCCCGTTCTCCCTGGCTGCTGCGGGAGTCATCTACAACCGGGACGTCTTCGAGGCCCAGGGCGTGTCCGTCCCCGCCACGTGGGACGAATTCGTCGCGGCCTGCGGGAAGTTCAAAGCTGCCGGCATCACGCCCATCTACGGCACGTTCAAGGACAGCTGGACCCTCGGCCAGGGCATGTTCGACTACGTCGCGGGCGGCTCCCTGGACGTCGCCGGCTTTTTCGCGAAGCTCACCGCCAAGGGCGCCGTCATCAGCGAAGACGCCAAAGAGTCGTTCACCAGCAACTTCGGCCCGGTCCTGCCCAAGATGCTTGAGCTGGCAGCCTTTTCGCAGAAGGGCGCCACCAGCAAGAACTACGCGGACGGCAACGCCGCGTTCGCCAAGGGCCAGGCGGCCATGTACCTGCAGGGCCCGTGGGCACTGTCCCAACTGGTGGCCGCCAACAAGGACGTCAGGCTCGGCAGCTTCCCGCTGCCCGTCACCAACAACCCCGCGGACACCAGGGCCCGGGTCAACGTTGACATGGCACTGTCCATCACGCGCAACACGCCGAATATGGCCGCGGCACGGCGGTTCGTCAGCTACCTGCTGGACCCCTCCGTAGTGAACACCTACAACGAAAAGAACGCGGCGTTCTCGCCGCTCAAGGAAGCTCCCGCCGTCGAGAATCCCCAGATCATCGGCCTCGCCGCCTCGGTGCGGGAGGGGCGGTACTACCAGGGGGCCACCACGTACTTCCCGCCGTCGGTACCGCTGTACAACTACGTCCAGTCCTTCGTATACGGCAAGAACGGCGAGCAGTTCCTTTCCGCCCTCGACGACGAATGGCGCCGGGTCGCCGAGCGCACCGCGGTCTGACCGCCCGAATTCAGGAGCCCCCATGACTTCAACCTCAGAGATGGCGCAGGCAGCCCCGGCCGCCGCGTCGGCCCTTCCCCCGAAGACCCCGGTGCGCGCCGGCCGCACCAAGGACCGCATCGACCCCGCGTACTACTGGATGGTGGTGCCGGTCCTGGCGCTGTTCGCCTTCTTCATCACGCTGCCGGCCCTCGTGGGCGTGTTCTTCAGCCTGACGAACTACGCCGGCTACGGCGACTGGAAGTTTGTCGGACTGTCCAACTACGTCAACATCTTCCGTGACCCGGCCATCCTGCAGTCCTACATCTTCACGTTCGTCTTCGCCCTGACCACCACCGTGGTGGTCAACGTCGTGGCCCTCGCGATCGCCCTGGGCCTGAACGCCAGGATCAAGTGGCGCACCGGCATCCGCACCGTCTTCTTCATCCCCATGGTGCTCTCCGCCTTGGTGGTGTCCTTCGTGTTCAACTACCTGTTCTCCAACACCCTGCCCGTGCTGGCGGACCGCTTCGGCGTGACGCCGCTGGCCACGAGCATCCTGGCCAACGAGAACCTCGCCTGGCTGGCCATCGTGCTGGTCACGGTGTGGCAGGCGGCCCCCGGTGCCACCATCATCTACCTGGCCGGACTGCAGAGCGTCCCGTCCGAGGTGTATGAAGCCGCGGACCTCGACGGCGCCGGCAGCTTCCGGCAGTTCCGGAGCCTGACTCTGCCGCTCATCCTCGGATACCTCGTCATCAACGTGATCCTGGGTTTCAAGGGCTTCCTGGGAACGTACGAGATCATCGTGGGCCTCACCGGTGGCGGCCCGGGCATGGCCACGCAGTCCGTGGCCATGCGGATCTTCTCCGGGTTCACCGGCGGGGACTACTCCTATCAGATGGCGAACGCGGTCATCTACTTCCTGATCACGCTGCTGATCTCCGTCATCCAGCTGCGCCTCATCCAGCGCCGGGGGGTTTCACTCTAATGACTGCACTTCCGCTCACCGGCCGCTCAACCGATACAGGCCGCTCAATCAAACCCGGGCGCTCAACCAGCCCACTCCGCCGGAAGAACCGCTCCGGCCGGGAGGGCTACAAGGTCAACTGGTGGCTCACCGCGCTGATGCTGGTGGCCTCCCTGACCGTGCTGCTCCCGCTGTACTTCACCCTGTCCATGGCCCTGAAGTCCCCGGACCAGATCGGGACCGGCACGGGGCTGGCATGGCCCACCCCGGTGAACTGGGATAACTTCGGTGCTGCCTACGTGGCAACGAATTTCCCGCGGGCATTCATGTCGACGGCGTTCGTCACCCTGCTCAGCGTCCTTGGTTCCCTGGCCTGCAGCTCGCTGGTGGCGTACGCCATCGCCAGGAACTGGAACCGCGGGTTCTTCCGGGGCTCCTTCGTGTACCTGCTCTCGGCCATGTTCATCCCGTTCCCAGTCATCATCCTGCCCCTGATCAAGCAGACGGCCCTCCTAGGCCTGGACAACCCCGGCGGCGTGGTGTTCCTGCACGTGCTGGGTGGCATCTCGTTCAACACGCTGCTGTACATCGCCTTCGTCCGCTCCATTCCGGTGGAGCTGGAGGAATCGGCACGGCTTGACGGCGCCACCACGTGGCAGGTGTTCCGCAGGATCATCTTCCCGCTGCTGGCCCCAATGAACGCCACCGTGGGCATCTTCGCCTTCCTCGGCTCGTGGAACGACTTCCTGCTCCCGCAGATGATGATCGCCGATCCCGCCCTGCAGACCCTCCCCGTGGTGCAGATGCTCTTCCAGGGGGAGTTCAACACCAACTACAGCCTCGCATTCGCGTCCTACCTGATGGCCATGGCACCCACCTTGGTGGTTTACATCCTGGCCCAGCGTTGGGTACTCTCCGGAGTCATGCGCGGGGCCGTCAAGTAGACCCATCACACCAGTCCAGCAACAACCCCAACCACAAGAAAAGGATCATCCCTTGTCCACCACCGCCACGCTGGCAACCCTTTCCGATTCCGACCGCCTGGCCGATCCGAACTGGTGGCGCCAGGCGTCCGTCTACCAGATCTACCCCCGCAGCTTTTCCGATTCGAACGGCGACGGCCTGGGCGACATCAAGGGCATCACGGCCAAGGTCCCGTACCTGAAGAAGCTGGGAATCGACGCCGTCTGGCTCAGCCCCTTCTACCCCTCGGCGCTCGCCGACGGCGGTTACGACGTGGATGACTACCGCAACGTGGACCCGAAGCTCGGCACCCTGGAGGACTTCGATGAGATGGCCAGCGCCCTCCACGCCGCCGGCATCAAACTGATCGCGGACATCGTCCCGAACCACTCCTCGGACCGGCACGAATGGTTCAGGGAAGCCCTGGCCTCCCCGAAGGGCTCCCCGGCCCGGGACCGCTACATCTTCCGGGACGGCAAAGGCCCCAACGGCGAGTTCCCGCCGTCGGACTGGGACTCCGTCTTCGGCGGTCCCGCCTGGGAACGCATCACCGAACCGGACGGCACCCCCGGCCAGTGGTACATGCACATCTTCGCCAAGGAGCAGCCGGACCTGAACTGGGCCAACCGGGAAATCCGCGACGACTTCCTCAAGACCCTGCGCTTCTGGTCGGACCGCGGCGTGGATGGTTTCCGCGTTGACGTGGCGCACGCGCTCACCAAGGACCTCACCGAACCGCTGCTGTCCAAGCTGGAGCTGAGCGCCGCCAACACGGGCACGGACGGGTTCGACGACGGGTCGCACCCGTTCTGGGACCGCGACGAGGTGCACGAGGTCTACGCCGAATGGCGCGAGGTCTTCAACGAGTACAACCCGCCGCGCACCGCCGTCGCCGAGGCCTGGGTGCATGCCACCCGCCGGGCACGCTATGCCAGCCCCGAGGGCCTGGGCCAGGCGTTCAACTTCGACCTCCTGCAGGCCGACTTCGACGCCGAGGAGTTCCAGGAGATCATCACCCGCAACCTGGCAGAGGCTGCCGCCACCGGAGCCTCCTCCACCTGGGTGTTCTCCAACCACGACGTCGTCCGGCACGCCACCCGCTACGGCCTGCCCAAGGGCTCCAAGGGCAAGCACGCCAAGGGTCAGGACGGCAAGGCGTGGCTGCTGGCCGGCGGGCCGGAAAAGGATCTCGACGCCGGGCTCGGCGAGCGCCGCGCCCGCGCCGCCACGCTCCTGATGCTCGCGCTGCCCGGCTCCGCCTACCTGTACCAGGGCGAGGAACTGGGCCTGCAGGAAGTGGCGGACATCCCGGAATCCGAACGCCAGGACCCGTCGTTCTTCCGCAACAGGGGAGTGGAAGTGGGCCGCGACGGCTGCCGCGTTCCGCTGCCGTGGTCCGTGGAGGGCACGTCCTTCGGGTTCGGCGACGGCGGCGCCCACCTGCCGCAGCCCGACTGGTTCAGCAGCTACGCCGTTGAGGCGCAGGACGGCACCCAGGGCTCCACGCTCGAGCTCTACCGCACCGCCCTGAAGCTCCGCCGCGAACTGCAGGCCGCCGAAGAGCTGGAGTGGATCGAAACCGGAAACCCGGACGTCCTGCACTTCAGCCGCCCAGGCGGCTGGCAGGCAGTGACCAACTTCGGCGACACCGCCGTCGACCTTCCCGCGGGCACGGTGCTGGTGAGCAGCGCACCGCTGGAGGGCGGCAAGCTGCCGGCCAACACCACGGCCTGGCTGCGCTGACATAACCCAATATCAGTACAGGTGGCGGTGCCCTGCCGGGGTGCCGCCACCTGTGCGTCCGCCGCGACTCGTGAAAGAGTGAAGCAATGACTGATCAGAGCGTTCCATCGTCCGCGCAGGAGCTCATTTACGGCTGCATGGGCCTGGGTGGGGACTGGTCGACCGAACCCCACGAAATCACCGACGTCGAGACCGCAGCTGAGGCCATCGATGCGGCGCTGGACATCGGCGTCACGCTCTTTGACCACGCCGACATCTACCGGCACGGAAAAGCCGAGGCCGTCTTCGGCGAGGTCCTGGCCGGCACCAGCGGGCTGCGGGAGCGCATCCGGCTGCAGACCAAATGCGGGATCCGGCTGAACGAGCGCGGTCTGGAAACCCACTACGACCTGAGCGCTGACGCCATCATCGAGCGCGTGAACGGCAGCCTGGAGCGCCTGCGCACCGACTACGTGGACATCCTCCTGCTGCACCGCCCGGATCCCCTGATGGACCCCGCGGAGGTGGCGGCCGCCGTCGGGAAGCTGATGGCCGAAGGCAAGGTGCGGGCACTGGGGGTGTCGAACATGTCCGCCGCCCAGATCGAGGTCCTGCAGGACAGCCTCGAGACCCCGGTGGTGGCCAACCAGCTGGAGCTCAGCCTGCTCAAGCGCGACTGGCTGGAGAGCGCCGTGCTGGTGAACCACCCGGATGCCCACGCCTACAGTTTTCCGCACGGGACGCTGGAGTACTGTGCCCGGCAGGGGATCATGCTGCAGGCCTACGGAGCCCTGGCCCGCGGCCACTACACCGGCAACCCGCCCGAGCGGCCCACTCCGGCCGAGAGCGCCACCGCCGCGCTGCTGGCGGAGATGGCCCGGGAGAACGGCACCACCGTGGAAGCGGTGCTGCTGGGGTGGCTCATGAAGCACCCGGCCGGGATTGCGCCGGTCATCGGCACCGCCAACCCTGACCGGATCCGTGCGTGCGCCGGGGCGGCCCGCGCGGCCGAGACCATGACACGCGCGGAGTGGTACCGGCTGTGGGTCACGGCCCGCGGCGGCAACATCCCTTAAACCGAAGGCGGGCCGCAGCCGAGGGTATTCTGGGTGCCCAGAACGCCATCTGCTGCGGCCCACTTGGCCTGCACAGCCCGGGACCGACGAAAACCTAGACCGGGGCGATCTCCGAGTATGTGGAGGCATCACCCTGCAGGGCCTGGCTCTGCTTGCCGTCCACGCCCACCGGGATGTCCCCGGCGATGGTGACGCGGTTCAGCTTGCGCGGCTGGCCGTCGTAGTTGTCCGGTGCGTAGTGCTGGGTGATGCGGTTGTCGAAGAGCACCAGCTGGTTGGGCTCCCAGTTCACCCGGACCACGTTTTCGGGGCGGGTCACGTAGGCCTGGAGCAGGCGGATGATGTCCTTGGACTCGGTGTTGGACAGACCCACGATCCGCAGGCGCTGCGCGAAGCCCCCAATGAACAATCCGCGCTCGCCGGTCAGCGGGTGGACGCGCACCACGGGGTGGGCCGTCTCGAACTTGAGCCGCGTGAACTCCTTGCGGCGCTCCTCGGCGTTCGCGTGCTCCAGGTTCTTGGGCACCGAGTAGTCGTAGTCGTTGGTGTGGATGGCCCAGAGGGTGTCCGCGAAGTTCCGCAGCTCATCCGGCAGGTCGCTGTAGGCGCCGGCGGAGGAGGCGATCAGCGTCTCGCCGCCGTAGGCCGGCAGGTCAATGCTGCGCAGGGTGGACGCCTGCGGCGGGTTGACCACGAAGGTGACGTCGGTGTGCCAGTTGTTGGCCGAACCGTTCTCGCTGTCCACCGGCAGGACGTTCTCCTCGCCCTCCACGGACGCCACGGTGGGGTGGGCCTTGGTGAGCGGGCCGAAGTGGCTGGCGAACTTCACCTGCGCCTCGTCGGAGAGGATGTTGGCTTCACGGAACACGAGCGCCTTGTGCTCGTTGAGGGCCGCACGGATCTGTGCAACGGTCTCCGCCGGCAGGTCGCCGCTGAGGTCCCGGCCGCGGATCTCGGCGCCGATGCGGGAGCCCAGCTTGGAGAATTCGAGTTTTGTTTCGGTAATGACAGTCATCGTTCTTTCCTCACTTTGTGCTGCGGATACTTTGAATCGGGCGTTACTTTGAATCGGTCAGGAGTCCGTTGAACTCATTGGTGTACAGCTTCTTGGCGTCCAGGTCGGATTTGATGATGCCGGCGGACTTCAGGTACTCCTCCCAGCGGGTGAAGTCCTCGTCCTTGATCTCGCCCTTGGCGGGGACGCCGACGCTCTTCCAGTACTGCAGGGCGGCGGGGTTCTCGTTGCGGCCGCGTTCCTTCAGGATCTTGGTGAGCCGGGCAATGACTTCCTTGCGGGGCGTGCTCCGCTCCCACTCGATGGCCTTCGCCACGCCCGTGGTGAACGTCCGGACCGTGTTGGGGTTCTTGGCGAGGAAGTCCTCCCGGAAGACATATGGTCCGCCGGCAAACGTGCCGAACAGGTCGAAGTCGCTGAAGACGGACCGCAGCCCGCCGTTGGCGATGGCCTTGTCCTGCAGGATGCTGCCCAGCGAGCCGGCGTCCACCTGGCCGCGGCGGATGGCTTCCTCCGTGTCGTTCGGCGGAACCACCACGAGCTGGACCTGCTTGATCTCGTCCGCGCTCAGGCCGTTCTTGCGGAGGTAGGTGTTGATGACCGCCTCGGAATGCGCGCCGAGGGTGTTCACGGCGATCTTCTTGCCGATGAAGTCCCGGGCAGTCCTGATCGGGCTGTCTTCCTTCACGTAGAAGCCGTTAAAGGTCTTGCTGTCCTCGCCGTAGTAGTTGATGACGGCCTTCACCGGAGCGCCGGCCTCCACGAGCTTCACTACGGCGCCGGCGAACGCGCCGCCGAAGTCGGTCTGGCCCGTCGCCGCGGACTGGATGTCCTGCGGGCCGCTGATGGTGTTGCCCACCCAGTTCAGCTTGACGTCGCCCAGGTAGCCGAGGTCCTGCGCCAGCTCCGGAAGCGTGACGTTGTTGGCCCAGCCCTGATAGCGGAGCTCTTTCACTTCATTGGCACCGGCGGCCCCGGTGGCGGCCGTGCTGTCGCCGGCGGCGCTCCCGCCGCAGCCGGACACCGTCAGGGCGATGACGACGGCGGCCGCAGCACTCAGGATGGTCAGGTGTCGTTTCATTGGGGGGTTCCTTCAGGGGGTTGGTTGGCTGGTGAGCCAGGTTCTTGGCGGCCGCTGTAACGGCCGATGAATCGATGTAAGCGCACTCGACAGGGCCCGGAAAAGTGCCCAGGTCACGGCGGGCAACCGTTGGAAATCCGCGGAAATACGGCGCAACAGCGGGTCATGAGGCGCCCCGTTGCGGCCGGTGAATCTCCATGACGGGCGGTGCCCGGGCGTTGTTCCGACGGCGGTAGACTGTGGCTTTTGTTCGTAATGGTCTGCCCGGCGGGGTTGATCTGCGTCGCGCACACGGGCGCGCGCCCGATACGGTAGAACCATGACGTCTACTTCCACAGCCGAGATCACCCGGCACGAACGCAATATCCCCGCCGAGATCGCCCGGTCGTGGCTGCTTGTCAACGCAATGAAAACCGAGCTTTTTGACCAGTCCGCTGTGTCCCGCGCGGACTCGATCATCCTCGACATCGAAGACGCCGTTGACCCCTCGCAGAAGGACGTTGCCCGCGAGAATGTGGTGAACTGGCTCTCCGGCGGAGGCCGTGCCTGGGTTCGGATCAACGACGCCACCAGCAAGTTCTGGGCCGACGACCTCGCGGGCCTGCGCGGCACGCCGGGGCTGCTCGGCGTCATGCTGGCCAAGACGGAGTCGGCCGACCAGGTCACCGAGTCCTTCCACCGCATGGACGGCAAGACGCCGGTCATCCCGCTCGTGGAATCCGCGCTCGGCATCGAGGAGGCCAACCACATCGCCAAGGCCCAGGGTGCGTTCCGCCTGGCCTTCGGTTCCGGCGACTTCCGCCGCGACACCGGCATGGCGAACACCCAGGAGGCCATGGCCTACCCGCGCGCCAAGCTCGTCGTCGCCAGCCGCGTGGGCAACTTGCCGGGCCCCATCGACGGACCCACTGTGGGCACCAACCACCCCATCCTGCGCGAGCAGACCGGCGTCACAGTGATGATGGGCATGACCGGAAAGCTCTGCCTGGCCATCGACCAGACCAGCGTCATCAACGAGGTCATCAGCCCCACCCCGTCGGACGTCGCCTGGGCCACCGACTTCATGGCCGACTTCGAGGCCAACGGCCGCGTCATCCGCGACGGCTCCGACCTGCCCCGCCTCGGCCGCGCAGAGAAGATCATGAAGCTCGCGGTAGCGTTTGGCGTGCAGCCCGCGCTCTAGCCCGCATCAGCATCACCAGGAGACCCCGTGACCGATCCCGTTATCTGGTGCACGGGGTCTTTTGGGATGGGCCGCCGGCCGTGTCCACAGCGTCCGACGGCGGCAGGCCGGTTCTCCGCCTCCAGTACCGTCCCGACGGGTTCAGTGAGATGACGCTCGACCCGGCCGGCCTGCGGGACTATCTCATGCAGCCGCACTGGCTCTATGTGGCCACGTTCGCCAACGGTGCCAGCAAGATCGGCACGGCCTCGCAGCCGCGCAAATGGAACCGGCTGGCTGAGCAGGGTGCGGTGGTTGCCCGTTACGTAGCGCTGGCGGAGGACGGGCGGGTGGTGCGCGTCCTGGAGGACCTGGCCACGAGCGAAGCGGGCCTTGCCCACCAGGTGCGCGGCGCGGCGAAGGCTGCCGCCCTGACGGACCCGCTGGGGGAGTACAGCTCGGAAGTGCCGGCGGTGCAGGAAGCACTTTTCTGAGGGCATCCAGCCTGACTGGGTAAACTGGCCCGGTGCTGCACGAATTCTGGGCCACCGCGCCCAAGTCCTACAAAATCCTGGTCTTCGCCGCGATGGGCCTCATCGCCGTCGGTCTCATCCTCAACATCGCAGGCAATGCCGCCGGCAACCAGGGGCTCATGGTCGGGTCGCTGCCGGTGATCGGCCTGGGCCTGGTGCTGCACATCGTCGGTCTAGTGGTCCGCGGCCAGAGTGTGCGGAAGAACATTCCCAAGTAGGAAACCCGCCGGCCCCGATAGGCTTGAACCCATGACTATCAATCCTGACCTGCAGGGCCGAAGCTACCCTGCCGCAGAGGTGTATGACGTCGGCCGCGAGAAAATCCGCGAGTTCGCCCGCGCCGTCAAGGCCACCCATCCCGCCCACTTCGACGTTGACGCCGCACAGGGCCTGGGCCACCCCGACCTCGTGGCACCGCCCACGTTTGCCATCATCATCGCCCAGCGCGCCGACGCCCAGCTGATCGAGGACCCGGCGGCCGGCATCGACTTCTCCCGCGTGGTCCACGCGGACCAGCGGTTCACCCACCACCGCCCGATCTTCGCCGGCGACCGGCTCGTCGCCGAACTGCACGTCGATGGCGTGCGCGCCATGGGCGGCGGCGCCATGATCACCACGCGCAGCGAGATCTTCGCGCTCACGGACGGGGACGGGCGCGAGCCGGTATCCACCACCAAGTCATCCATCCTGGTCCGCGGAGAGGGACAGTAGCCATGAGCCCCACATTCGAAGAACTCAGCGTCGGCCAGGACATCGGCAGCCGCAGCATCCAGGTGACCCGGCAGGACCTGGTTAAGTACGCCGGCGCCTCGGGCGACTTCAACCCCATCCATTGGAACGAGGCCTTCGCCACGGGCGTCGAGCTTCCCGGCGTCATCGCCCACGGCATGTTCACCATGGGTGCAGCCGTGCAGCTGGTCAGCGACTGGGCCGGTGACCCGGCCGCCGTCGTCGACTACCAGACCCGCTTCACCAAGCCGGTGCTGGTCACGGACACCACGGGAACCGGCGACGCCGGTGCAGTGATCGACGTCAGCGGAGCCGTCGGCGCGCTGGATGCCGGCGCCCGCACCGCGCGCGTGGACCTCACTGTCGTGTTCGACGGGCAGAAGGTGCTGGTGAAGGCCCAGGCCCTCGTCCGGTTGGCCTGACGCGATGCTGTTCTGAGGTCCGGCGCCTTCCTGGGGCGGAAGCCAACCTCAGGCGCAATGCCGTCCCTGTTTCTGTTCCCTATAGGCTGGACTGGTGACCTCCCCAATGCTTTCCGATCTGACCACGGCCGCCGTCGGCGGTCCCGCCGGCAATTACGTCGAGGCGCGCACCGAGGCTGAGATCATCGAGGCGGTGCGCGCCGCGGACGCCGCCGGTGAGCAGCTGCTGATCATCGGCGGCGGGTCCAACCTCCTGATTTCCGACGACGGGTTCCCCGGAACCGTCCTGAAGATCGCCTCCGAGGGGTTCACCGTCAATGCCGAGGACTCCTGCGGGGGCGTGGCAGTGGTGGTGCAGGCCGGACACAACTGGGACGCGCTCGTGGAGCATGCCGTGCTGCACGCCTGGTCCGGCATCGAGGCGTTGTCCGGGATCCCCGGGGCCACCGGGGCCACGCCGGTGCAGAACGTCGGCGCCTACGGCGCGGACGTTTCGCAGACCATTGCCGCGGTCCGCACCTGGGACCGGGAGCGCAACGCCGTGAAGACCTTCACCAACTCGGAGCTGAAGTTCGGGTACCGCGATTCCATCCTCAAGCAGACCACCGTGAACGGCTCTCCGCGCTACGTTGTCCTGACCGTCGAGTTCCAGCTGCCGCTGGGGCGCATGAGCGCACCGATCCGCTATGCGGAGCTGGCGCGGGTCCTGGGCGTCGAGCAGGGCCAGCGGGCCTACTCCAACGACGTCCGCCGCGAGGTCCTGCGGCTGCGCGCCTCCAAGGGCATGGTGCTGGACCCAGCGGACCGGGACACCTACTCCACGGGTTCGTTCTTCACCAACCCGATCGTCCCGGCCGACGTGGCGGCAGGGCTTCCGGAATCCGCGCCACGCTTCCCGGGCGGCGCCGACGGGCAGGTCAAGTTGTCCGCGGCCTGGCTGATCGACCACGCCGGCTTCGGCAAGGGCTTCGGGCTGGAAGCCGGGAGCGTCTCCGGCGGCCGGGCCTCGCTGTCCACCAAGCACACGCTGGCCATCACCAACCGCGGCTCGGCCCGGGCCGCCGATATGTTGGCGATCGCGCGCGAGGTGCGTGCCGGCGTCGCCGGGCGTTTTGGCATTGAGCTGCACCCCGAACCGCTCCTGATCGGCCTCACGCTCTAGCGGTGCGGGCGCCTGCTCCTTTCCCGGGCATCCTAGGATGGGCTCATGGCAGCTGCGGTGAAGACCAGGGTTTCGCCCAAGGTGATGGGCCGGTTAAGGCTGGCGTCGCAGGGGCTGCTGGGGTCCGGGTTCGGCGGCGTGCCGGAGGCCGTCCGTGCGATGACCGCGATGCAGGCCCAGGACCTCCAGTCGGCGCTGTGGGCCGTGGGTATCCGGGTTCCCGGCGCGGGCCTGAGCGACGTCCGCCGGGCTTTGGATGACGGGTCCGTAGTCCGGTCATGGCCGATGCGGGGCACGCTGCACCTGCTGGCGCCCGAGGACCTGCGCTGGATCCTGAACATCACCACGGCCCGGATGATCCAGGGCACCGCCGGCCGGCACCGGCAGCTGGAAATCACCGGCAGCGACGTGGAGGCCTGCCGGGAGACGGCCCTCGGCCTGGTTGACGGAGGACGGGCCGCCACCAGGGAAGAAGTGTTCGCGGCGTTCGAGGCCGCCGGGCAGGCCACCAAGGCCCAGCGCGGGGTCCACCTGCTGTGGATGCTCTGCCAGAGCGCCTCGCTGGTGCAGGGGCCGCTGGACGGCAACCAGCAGAAGTTCGTTGCCTTCGACCGGTGGATAACGTCCTCACGGGACCTGGGCCGCGAGGAGGGGATCGCGGAGCTGTTGCTGAGGTACCTGCGCGGCCACGGGCCCGCCACGCTGCGAGACTTCGCCTGGTGGTCCGGCATCCCTTTGACGGAGGCGCGGCGGGCCCTGCCGGCGGTGAGCGGCGGGTTGGTGGAGCTTGAGCACGGCGGGACCCAGTACTGGCTCTCGCCGGAGGCCGCGGCCCTGCTTGACGCCGGTGTTCCGGGCCAGCGCTCGGTGCTCGCCCTTCCGGGGTTCGACGAGTTCGTCCTCGGCTACACAGACAGGAGTATCGTGCTGCCGCCCGAGCACGCGCAAAAGATCGTCCCCGGGGGCAACGGGGTGTTCAAGAAAGCCATCGTGGCTGGCGGCGAGGTGACCGGAACCTGGGTAAGACAGGGGAGCGGGCGGAAGGCCGCCGTCGTACCCGTTCCCTTCGACGACACGAAGCCCCTGGGCCCGGCCGCCCTGACCGGCTTCCGCCGCGCTGCCGAGCGGTACGAGCGGTTCCTCCTGTCCTGACCGGTGAGGAAGCGTCGGGTGGACGCAGACGCAAAACCGGCCCCGCTCCGCATGAACGCCCCGGAAGGGACAGGTCGTGCGGGGCAGGGCCGGTTAACGTGAAGCCTGGTTACAGCGTGCCGGTGGCGATGTTGAGCATGCGGCGCAGCGGCTCGGCGGCGCCCCAGAGGAGCTGGTCGCCCACGGTGAAGGCGCTGATGTACTGCGGGCCCATCTCGAGCTTGCGGATACGGCCCACCGGGATGTCCAGGGTGCCGGAGGCAGCCACCGGGGTGAGCTCGGCCATCGACGCTTCCTTGGTGTTGGGCACAACCTTGGCCCATTCGTTGTCCTCATCGAGCAGCTTCTCGATTTCGGCAACGGAGAGGTCCTCGCGCAGCTTGAGCGTGAGCGCCTGGGAGTGCGAACGCATGGCGCCGATCCGGACGCAGAGGCCGTCCATGATGATGTGGTTCTCCTCGGAGGTGCCGAGGATCTTGTTGGTCTCAACACCAGCCTTCCATTCTTCCTTGGACTGGCCGTTACCGAGATCGGCGTCGATCCACGGGATGAGGGAGCCTGCCAGCGGCACACCGAACTGGGTTGCATCGATGCCGGTGCGCTGGTGGGCCAGCACCTTGCGGTCGATGTCCAGAATGGCCGACGCGGGGTCACGCAGTTCCGTGCTGACCTCGGCGTTGAGGGTCCCGAACTGGCTGAGCAGTTCGCGCATGTGACGGGCGCCGCCGCCGGAGGCGGCCTGGTAGGTCATGGACGTGCCCCACTCGACGAGGCCGTTCTTGAAGAGCCCGCCGAGGCCCATGAGCATGCACGAGACGGTACAGTTGCCGCCGATGAAGTCCTTGACGCCGTTGGCCAGTCCCTTGTCGATGACGTCGCGGTTGATGGGGTCAAGGACGATGATGGAGTCATCGTTCATGCGCAGGGTGGAGGCGGCGTCGATCCAGAGGCCGTCCCAGCCCCGGCTGCGCAGCTCGCCGTGGACCTGCTTGGTGTAGTCCCCGCCCTGGGCGGTGACTATAATCGGCAGCTTCGCCAATGTCTCGACATCGAACGCGTCCTCGAGCTTGCCGGCCCCGTCAGCGAAAGTCGGGGCGGCACCTCCCGCGTTTGAGGTGGAGAAAAATACCGGGTTGATGCTGGCGAAGTCGCCCTCGTCCTGCATGCGCTGCATCAGGACGGAGCCGACCATGCCGCGCCATCCGACCAGGCCGACGGAGGGGGTAGCTGCTGTAGTCATCCAGCCAGTTTATCTTCGTATTTGGCAGGCCGCAGTCGGTTACGTCACTGCCGCTGCCGCGCTGGACGCAGAGATGTCAGTCGACGGGCCGCGGAAGGTTGCGGGCTTTGCGTAGCTTCTCGGCCCTGCGTTCCTTGGCGTACGCGGACCACGCCGCCAGGGGTACGAGAATTCCGACAGGCACCACCCACCAGACCTCGCCCAGGATTCCCCACGTACCGTCGAGCGCGATTCGGGCAATGCCGTAGACGATCCCGCCGGTGAACAATGAGGCAAGAATCGCCAGGAAGAGCAGCCCGCCGGAGCTGTTGACGGGCTTGACCAGGCCGTGGCCGTCGTCCTTGCGGACGCCATATTCCGCCGGCGTGTAGGCCACCATTTCGCCGTTCCCGGCCCGGCGGTGAATCAGCTTGTCGTCGGGGGTCTGCGACGGAACGTAGCCCGGCTCCTGTGGGACACCCTCGCTACGCCTCGCCACGGGCATCCTCAATCGCCGCCAGCAGCCCGGCATCGTCCAGCCCTGCTGTTTCTGCTACCGCGTCCTTGTCGAAATCGGGAACGCCGGTGGTCCAGGAGGTCTCCTCACGGCGGACCAGCAGGTGCTGCTCGGAAGCCAGGGTCTTGAAAACCAGGTATGCGGAGGCGCCACGGTTTTGTTCGACGTGCTGGCGGATCACCCGGAGTGTCGCCTCCGCCGAGGAGATGGCGGGATCCTGGGCGAAGACGAACCAGGTGCCCAGGAGCCGGGGCTGGAGCATCAATGAAACGCCTGGTGCCTCCAGCATTGCCACGTTGTCCATTGTTTCGCCGGTCAAGAGGGAGATTTCCGTCCACCGGGTCGCCCGTCCCAGCGCAGTGGCGACGGCAGCCGCCACACCTTTCACGCCCAGGTCGCCGTCGTCATCAACCGCAGCCAGGTCGCGGGCCAGCAGCGAAGACGCGCCGGCGGTGGCCAGGGTGACGTCGTCGATCATTTCCTCAGCACGGAAGACGCTGACTGAACGGTCGCGGGCGGGGCCTTCAAAAACGTTCAGCAGGTAGGCGAACTCGCCCACGCCGAAGCCGATGACGTCAGCGCCAAGGCGCGGTTCCTGCTGGGTTGGGTCCTGAACCGTCATGCTTGTCTCCTAATCGCCGAATCCGAAGAACTTGCCCACGGACTTGCCTGCATCCACCAACGTATCCTTCGTGTCGCTGACGAACTTTCCGGGGTCCTTCACGGCGTTGACGACTCCTTCGCCGATGTTCTTGCCAACGCTGCTGATGGTGTCCCAGTTCTCGTACACCGCTATGCCGACGCTGGCGACCTGGCAGACGGTCCCGGCGGGAGGCGGCAGGAAGCACCCGACACCCAAGAGCCCCTTACCCGCGCTGGCCAACCCGCCCTTGATGTCGCCGTCGGAAAAGCTCTTTACGGAGTCATAGGCGCTGAAGCCGACGCCCGCCCAGCCAAGTCCCCGCGCCAGGCCCGACTTGCCGAGCCATTCGAGCTTGGTCCCGGCCCCGATCCACGGTTTCTCCTCGAGGAGGGGACCGAACTTGGAAAGGACGCCAATGTGTTTGTTCAGATTCTTCAGCGACGCAATGTCAGTGGCCTTGTCGATCAGCCCGAGTCCGCGGTGGGCGGACGCCGACCCCTTGAGCAGGTCGTCCAGGGCGGAATTGCCGAGGAGCCGGTGTGCAGCAAAGCCGGGGCCTCCGATGCGGTGGCTGCCCTGCAGGAACGACTTGATGAAATCTGCCCGCTGGTTCTTTAGCACCCAGCCGTACTGCCCGAGGTGCTTGGCCAGGGTGAACGGAGCCTTGATGAACTTGTGCAGGGTCATGCCCGCCCTGAGCGCCCCAATGCCCCCGAGCAGCACGCCGCCCAGTGTTCCCGCCAGCGAGCCGCCGGGATCGCCAAGTGTGACGGGGCCGCCGCCAGAGCCGGGGGCGGCGTCGCTGGCCTTCTCCTGTTCGTTGGCGTTGTCCAGGAGCTTCCGGGACTCGTCCTTGAGGGCGCGCGCAGTCCGCTGGATGAGCGCCCGGTGGTTGCCGTTCCAGTCCGAGCGGAACTGGGTGGCGTCGTTGCCCTTCCAGGAAGGGTTGTTGTTGATCTGGTTGGTGAGCTGGGATGACGTCTGCAGCAGGGTGTCGGAGACCTTGCCGAACTGCTGCGCGAGTGTGCGAAGCTGCGCGACGTCGGCGCCCCACAAGTTACCTGTCACTGCGGCATCATCCCCCAAAATCCTGACCGTTCCGCGCTGGCACGGTTGCTGCTAAGTCCAGCCATCACTCTAGTTCGGGCCCAAGGCCGCCGCGATGGGCAGCACTCCCCATGCTGGCGCTAGGGGTGGTCGGGCTCTACTGGCGGTCGGGTTCTTCCAAGAGCGCGTTCTTGCGGGCGCGCAGGGCAAAGAAGGCGCCGAAGGCGAACGCCTGCGTCACCACCACCAGCACGATGATGCCGGCGATCTTGTTGCCGCCCAGGATCATGGTCAGGCCCACGATCGCGGACAGCAGTGCCAGCAATGGCAGCAGCATGTAGCCGAGCACGAAAAGGGTTTCGGGTTTGCGCAGCATCTTCTAACCTTCCGAGCGGTTCCACTTGGTGAACCGGTAGCGGGTGCCGTTGGCCCCGGTCAGCCAGCCGTCGGAGGGCACGGACGTGCCGGCCACCCAGCCGTCGCCGAGTTCCGGGGCATAGGTGTCGCCGTCGGCGTCCACATCGATGGTGGTGACCACGGCGACGTTGGCCAGGTCCGTGGACTCCTTGAAAATTTCGCCGCCGCCGAGGATCCAGACTGCTTCGCAGCCCGGGGCAAACTGTGATTCCAACAGGGCATCGTCGAGGGATTTGACGACGACGGCGCCCTCCGCCTCGGGCGTGCTGCCCCAGTTCTCCTGCCGGGTGATGACGATGTTGGTCCGGTTGGGCAGCGGACGGTACTTCTCGGGGAAGGAGAGCCAGGTTTTGCGGCCCATGATGACTGGGTGGCCGGTGGTGACCCGGGTGAAATGCTTCAGGTCCTCGGGCAGGTTCCACGGCATGTCGCCGTCCTTGCCGATGACGCCGGCAGGCGTCTGTGCCCACACCAACCCGATCCCCGACATCCCCGCGGCGATCTCATCGCTGAAAGCCTGCCCGTCCATAGTGCCCTCCGTGCTCATACGGCGATCGGCGCCTTGATCGTGGGGTGGTGCCGGTAGCCCACCACTTCGAAGTCGTCCAGGGTGTAGCTGAAGATCGACGCCGGCCTGCGGGTGATCTTCAGCTGCGGGTACTCGTACGGTTCCCGGTCCAGCTGCTTCAGGACCTGGTCCATGTGGTTGTCGTAGATGTGCACGTCGCCGCCGGTCCAGACGAATTCGCCGGGCTCGAGTCCGGTCTGCTGCGCTAGCATGCAGGTCAGCAGCGAGTAGGAGGCGATGTTGAACGGCACGCCCAGGAACATGTCCGCGGAGCGCTGGTACAGCTGGCAGGAGAGCTTGCCGTCCGCAACGTAGAACTGGAAGAACGCGTGGCAGGGCGGCAGTGCCATGTCCTTGAGCTCACTCACGTTCCAGGCGGAGACGATGTGCCGGCGTGAGTCCGGGTTCGACTTCAGGTTTTCCACGAGTTCGGCGATCTGGTCGATGTGTCCGCCGTCCGGCGTGGGCCAGCTCCGCCACTGGACGCCGTAAACCGGCCCGAGTTCACCCTCGGCGTCGGCCCACTCGTTCCAGATGGTCACGCCCTGGTCCTGCATCCACTTCACGTTGGAGTCGCCGCGGAGGAACCAGAGCAGCTCGACGGCCACGGATTTGAAGTGCACCCGCTTGGTGGTGATCAGCGGGAAGCTTTCGCTCAGATCGAAGCGGATCTGCCGCCCGAAAACGCTGCTGGTTCCGGTGCCGGTGCGGTCTGATTTGTGCGTGCCGTTGGCCATGACGTCGCGCAGAAGGTCTTCATAGGGCGTTGGGGTGCTCACGCGTCCAGTCTAGTCGGAGGGCCGCCGGAGGACCTGAAGGCAGGCCGCGGCGGCGCTGCAGGCTGACACGGAGGAGCGCAAGAAGCTCCTCGTCGGGCAGGCCCGCCTTGGTTCCGGCCGTGATGAGGCGCTCGACGGCGGCACCCAATTCCGCTGCGGCCGCACCCGGACCGGCGGTACTGGAACCGGCCCCTCCGGAGGCGGGCACGCCGGCTTCCGGCACACCGTGTGCCGGAAGCCCGACGACGACAGTTCCATTTCGGCGCCGGGTTTCGATCAGCCCGCCCTGTTCAAGTTCCTTGTACGCCCGGGCCACGGTCCCGGCGGCAAGGCCTAGATCGGCCGCCAGACGGCGGACTGCCGGCAGCCGCGTCCCGGCTGTGAGCCCGCCCGCGGCGATCAGCGCGCTGATCTGCAGCCGGATCTGCTCGTACGGGGGAGTGGGGGAGCTGAGGTCCACCGAAATGCCGGCCGTCATCGCGCAGGTTCCACCCGTGCACGCCGAGCGGCCGGCACGCTCCTCGGGCCGAAGGAGGTCACGCGGATCAGGGAAAGCACCACGGCAGCCGACACCAGCACGTACCCGGCGGCGGCCGCAGCCGCTTCCCACAGTTCCGCCGGAACCGCCTGCGTTCCCAGCAGCACACCCCACGCCCGGTTTGCCGATATCAGCAGGCCGCCCGCCTGTGCCAGCAGCAATGCGGCCAGGATCCGCATAATCCTGTTGAGCGTGACGGCGCGGAGCGCCGCGTCCAGCCCTTCATCCGACGTGACGATGCCGCGGCGCCGGCGCACGGCAAGGGTTGCGGGCACAGCCGTGACGGCGACGGCGGCAGTTGCCACCGCCGTCGGAATCCAGCCCGGGACCACAGGCGTTCCGGACGGAAGTGCTGCTTCTCCCACGGAGGTCATCACGATCACGACTGCGAGCAGCAGCAGGCCAATGATTGCGGCGGTGAGGAGGGCCGGCGCCACCGGCTGGACGGGCCAGCCACGGACTGCCGAGTCCGTACCGTAGTTCCGATCGAGGAGAAGCTCGCCGCCCAGGATGGCCAACAGGACGCACGCGGCCATCACAGCTGAGATGACGGTGGCGAGGAGCGGACTGGTGGAGCCCAGAAGGATCAGGACGGCAATCCCCGGCGCCACTGCTGCCAGCCCGAGGAGGGCTCCGAGGGACACGGTGAGCACCCCTGCTGGGTGCTTCTCGCTGCGGAGGTTCCGGACATTTTTCCGGCCGGACGACGAAGCCCGGCCCCGGACATTGCGGTTCTGGACACTGGCCAGCTGCGGCGGCTGCCACAGCCACATCACGAAAAGCACCACCACCGGCACCAGCCCGACGGGGTTGATCCATGTGGTGGTAACTGCCGGATCCGGACGGGTGGCGTAGTTGCCGGCGATGGCCGCGAGCCCCGCAGCAATGGTGGAGACGGTCCGCAACAGACGGTTCATCGCGATAGTGCGGAGGACGACGTTGTCGCCGGCATCCAGTGCTTCGAGCTGCCGGCGGCGGGAAATCAGCCACAGCACGAGAGTGGTTCCGGCCGCCAGTAGCAGGAGGGCGGCGCCAAGGCAGGCCGCCAGTTCGGTGCCGGCAATACGTCCGTCGCCGCCCACCGTGGGACCCGGTTCCCCGTATGGCGGGGAAGCATACGGCAACGGACGGTATGCCTGCTGCGTGGCCGCCCACGCGATGGCTGCGCCGGCGCCAGCGAAAATACCGAGCGTCGTCCAGGCGAGCTTGCGCGGTAGAAAATCCCTCACCCGGCGGACGGACAGGGTTGCCAGCCGGCGCGGACCGCGGGGACCCGGATAACTGAGCTGGCCAAGGGCGTGGACGCCGAGGGAGCCGGCTATTGGCCACGCCAGCGCCCCCAGGATGTCGGCAGGTTGCTGCAGGGACGGTGTCTGCGGGTTGAGCGGGATGATGCCGGCGTTCGCTGCTCCCTGCAGCGTGCTTGCCAACCAACCGACAACGCCAACCCAGAGCGCGTGGTCCGAAACTGACTTGGGCGACGTGCCGCCGCCCGGCGCCCAGACTACCCAGCGCAGTAATCCGTAAATTCCCGTTGCAGCCAGCAGCGGTCCCAGCAGCGCCATGGGCGGCGACTCAAACTGTATTGGCATCAGATCCCCCAATGATCCCCAAAGCGCCTGTCCTCCAGCGCCATCTTTGTACCAAGTATTTGATACAAAGGTGGCACCGTCAACGAGGGCGGCGTCAAGGCGAGGGGCGGGCGTCTAAGCGGCGGACCGGATGATCTCAGTCGTCGAAAGGCTTGAACTGCTCCACGGACACGATCCTGCTCTTGCTGGCGTGCGCCACGTGGCAGATGATCATTTCCCCCGGGGCGAGGTAGGGGTCCGCCACCGGCAGCAGGCCTTTGAGCCGGGGGGTCATGTAACCGGCAAGCTGGCCCAGGACGGTGGGGAGGGCCGGCCGGTGGGTACACAGGACCACCGGCCGCTGCTTGTCGAACAGCGCGTCGACGACGGCCGCCGTCTTTTTGGGGTTCCGGGCATGCCGGTGCTCCGTCAGCGCATCCACCAGTTTGACCTTGGCGTCCGAGGACTTGACGTACGGTGCGATGGTGGCCACACAGCGCAGCCACGGGCTGCTGACCACACGCATAGGCTTCCACGCCTTCAGCAGCCGGTGCACGGCCTGTGCCTGGCGGACACCGGTGGCAGCCAGGGGCCGCTCGCCTTCGGCCTTGGTCCATGACGAGCGCGGTTTGGCCTTGGCATGGCGCACAATGACGAGCGGCCAGGTCTGCAGTTCCTTGCGGGCGTGCGCCGCTGCGAGGTACTCCAACGGCGCCCTGTCCGAGGGGTTGGACAGCAGCTGGGCGGCCCGTTCCGGGGTACACCACATGACGCTGTCCACTTCCTTGCCGTCGGGCCGCAGGGAATTGCCCGTGACCTCAACGGCCCAGTAGTGCACAATCTTCAGCCCGGCCGCAACGTGGTAGTGGATAGGCGGAAGCGGGATGCCCAGCGGCGCCACGAGGCCGATCTCCTCCTCCACCTCGCGGACGGCGCACTCGGGCACGGTCTCGCCCGGGTCAAGTTTGCCCTTGGGCCAGGACCAGTCGTCGTACCGCGGGCGATGGATCAGGAGGACTTCCAGCTGGTCTTTCTTGACGCGCCAAGGGAGGGCGCCGGCGGCCGTGACGGCTACCGGCTCGCCCGGGTGATCGGTCTGATCCGCTATGGGTGAGTCGCTGCTCTTCAAAGGCCGGGTTCCTACCGCCGGACGACGGCGCGCTGCCGGGAGCGGGATGCCAGGAGCCAGGTTTGGACGTCGTCAAGCTTTCTGCCGTCGTCGCCGATATGGTGGCGGGTCCACTCGCCGTCGTTGTCCAGGTGCCAGCTGGACGTCTCGGGATCCATGTACCGGCGCATCAGGTCCAGGACGTAGGCGGTGTCTTCACCGCCGGACAGCTGCACCAGCGCCTCCACCCTGCGGTCCAGGTTGCGGTGCATCATGTCGGCGGATCCGATGTACACCACGGGGTCGCCGCCGTTGCTGAAGGCGAAAACGCGTGAGTGCTCAAGGAAGCGGCCCAGGACGGAGCGGACGGTGATGTTCTCGCTGAGGCCTGGGATGCCGGGGCGCAGTGAGCAGATGCCGCGGACTATGACGTCCACCTGCACGCCGGCCTGGGAAGCGCGGTAGAGGGAATCGATGATGGATTCATCCACCATGGAGTTGACCTTGATCTGCACGCGCGCGGGAATCCCTGCCCGGGCGTTGCGGATTTCGGCCTCGATCCTTTCGATCAGTCCCGAACGCACGGAACGGGGCGCCACGAGGAGCCGCTTGAAGGTCGACTTGGGGGCGTACCCGGAAAGCTGGTTGAACAGCTTGGAGAGGTCCTCGCCCACCTGCTCGTTGGCGGTCAGGAGCCCGAGGTCCTCGTAGTAGCGCGCGGTCCGCGGGTGGTAGTTGCCGGTTCCGATGTGGCAGTAGCGGCGCAGCCCGTCCACCTCCTGGCGGACCACGAGGGAGAGCTTGCAGTGGGTCTTCAGGCCCACGATGCCGTAGACCACGTGGACGCCGGCCTGCTCCAGCTTGCGGGCCCAGGAAATGTTGGCCTGCTCGTCGAACCGGGCCTTGATCTCCACGAGGGCCAGCACCTGCTTGCCTGCTTCGGCGGCGTCGATGAGGGCATCGACGATGGGGGAGTCGCCCGAGGTGCGGTACAGGGTTTGCTTGATGGCCTGCACCTTGGGGTCTGCCGCCGCCTGTTCCAGGAACGCCTGGACGGACGTGGAAAACGAATCGTACGGGTGGTGCAAGAGGATGTCCCGGCGGCGCATGGCGGCGAAGACGTTCGCGGCTTTGGACGTCTCGGACTCATTCAGGTACCGCGAGGTGTGTGGCACGTGCTTGGGGTAGTGCAGGTCCGCGCGGTCAATGCTGCCGATCACGGACAGGCCCCGCAGGTCCAGGGGAGCCGGAACGGAATAGACCTCCGACTCGTCCACGCCGAGCTCGCGGATCAGCAGCGCGCGGATGTTCGGGTTGATGTCGTTGGTGACTTCCAGCCGGACGGGCGGCCCGAACCGGCGGCGCAGCAGTTCCTTTTCGAGCGCCTGCAGGAGGTTCTCGGCGTCGTCCTCTTCCACCTCGACGTCCTCGTTGCGGGTCACACGGAAGGTGTGGTGCTCCAGGACCTCCATGCCGGCGAACAGCTGGTCCAGGTGGACGGCGATGACTTCCTCGAGGGCGATGAACCGTGCCACGCGGCCGGGCACCGAACCGGCGCGGGGGCCATCGATGGAGATCAGCCGGGGCAGCTGGTCCGGCACCTTGACGCGCGCGAACAGCTCCTTGTCGCTGACCGGGTTCCGGACCACGACGGCGAGGTTCAGGGAAAGGCCCGAGATGTAGGGGAACGGGTGGGCGGGGTCCACCGCCAGCGGAGTGAGGATCGGGAAGACCTTCTCCGCGAACATGGCGCTGAGCCGGTGCCGGGCCTCGTCGTCGAGCTCGTCCCAGTGCATGAGGTGGATGTGCTCATAGGCCAGGGCCGGCCGGATCTGCTCGGCGTAGACCTGCGCATGCCGCTGCTGCAGGCGGTGGGCTGCCTCGCCGATCTGTTCCAGGACCTGGACGGGGCTTAACCCGGCGGGGGAGGGGACGGCGAGCCCGGTGGCGATGCGGCGCTTCAGGCCGGCCACGCGGACCATGAAGAATTCGTCAAGGTTGGAGGCGAAGATCGAAAGGAAGTTGACGCGTTCCAGCAGGTACAGGTCGGGGTCTTCGGCGAGTTCGAGGACCCGGGCGTTGAACGCTAGCCAGCTCAGCTCGCGGTCCAGGAACCGGTCAGGGCTGATCTCGCCTTCCGGTTCCAGGATGGCGGCGAACTCGGGGATGTCGATCCGGTCCTGCGTGGCGCGGGAGGCCGGCACTTCGGAGGAGCCGAACCGGGCGCGCACAGGGGCCACCTTGATTTCGGTCGTGGCTGTTCCGGCGGATTCCGGTTGCATGCGCTCTCCTTGAGTACTGGCGGGTTTAGTTTCAACCTTACAAGCATTCACCGGTCCGGGACCCGAAGATTTCAAGGCCGGCGGCACGCGTGCCGGTGGGGGTGATCAGCGTCCCTCAAGCGGCCCGTACATGACGTCCATGTCCCAGCGCGTGAAGCCCAGCCGCCGGTACAGCGAGACGGCCGGAGTGTTGTCCGCATCCGTGTACAGCATGACGGCGTGCAGGCCCTGCTGCTGGAGGTGCCGGATCCCGGCAATGGTCAGCGCCTTGCCCAGGCCCATGCCCTGCGCGGCGGGCGTGACGCCCACGACGTACACCTCGCCGATGGCCGGGTGGGTCCCGTGTTGCGGGTGCACCTTGGTCCAGTGGTAGCCGAGAAGCCGCCCCTCCCGGTCCTCGGCCAGCAGGAACCCGGCGGGGTCGAACCAGGGTTCGTCCATCCGGGCCTGCAGGTCTGCCCTGGTGAGGGAGCCCTGCTCCGGATGGTGGGCGAAGGCCTCGCGGTTGGCCGCGAGCCACGCTTCCTCATCCTTGCCCGGCACGAAGGCGCGGATGGAGACCCCGTCCGGAAGGCCGGCGTCGGGCAGGTCGGCGGCGGCGGTGGTGAGCCGCATCTTCCACAGTTCGCGAACCGGACCATAGCCGTACCGGGCGGCCAGGTCTGCTGCTGCCTCATGGTTGCCGTGCGACCAGGCCTTGAGTCCGTCCAGGCCGCGGGAGGACTTGAGGGTGCCAACGAGCCGGTCCGCGACGCCCTGGTTCCGGTAGCTGGGGTGGACGGCGATCTCCACCACGCCCGTCCCGTCCGGCTCTTCGACCACCACGGCGAAGCCGGCCAGGTCCTGTCCCGTGGCGGGGTCCGACTGCTCGTCGGGCGCGTAGAGGGCAAGGGTCAGCAGCGTGTGCGGGCCGGTGTCCGCCGCGCGCATGGTCACGAGGGTCTGTTCGGAGACGGAGGGGTTGCCGTCCGATTCCTCGGCGGCGGCCAGCAGGACGCGGACGTCCCGCAGCAGGTCTTCATCCACACCGCCCTTGACGACGAGGACGGGCCATTTCTCCGGGTGCGCAGGACTCATGCTGTAAGGCTATACGGACGCTGCCGGGGCACGCCCGATTTGAAACAGGCCGTGGCGCCCCGTATAGTCATTACCTCAGCCGGCATTCATGGCAGGTTGTGAGGGGGATCCACCACTGGGGTGGCCTCGATACGTTCGACCCGTATGTCCTCCACTTGTAGTTAGAAATGCAGAACGGCCCGGCTCTGGTGAGCCGGGCCGTTCTGCATTTCTGCTGCGGGCCGTGCCGGGAAGTCGGCACTTGGGCGGGCGTTTTGGCGCCTTAGGCCTCGGTGAGTTCGTCCTCCTGCTGGCGCATGAGCGTGAGCCGGTAGCCGACGTTGCGCACGGTGCTGATCAGGTTCTCGTGGTCGGCGCCCAGCTTGGCGCGCAGCCGCCGGACGTGGACGTCCACGGTGCGCGTGCCGCCGTAGTAGTCGTAGCCCCACACCTCGGTGAGGAGCTGCTGACGGGTGAAAACCCGGCCCGGGTGCTGCGCCAGGTACTTCAGGAGTTCGAATTCCTTGAAGGTCAGGTTCAGTGCCGCGCCGTTGACGCGGGCCGTGTAACTCGCCTCGTCAATTACGACGCCGGCGGCCCGGATTTCGGAGGGAGCCTCCTCCTGTTCCGGTACAGCCCGGGCAACGGAGAGGCGGATCCGGGCCTCCACTTCGGCGGGGCCGGCGGAGTCGAGCACGATGTCGTCGACGGCCCAGGCGGAGGAGACGGCGGCCATGCCGCCTTCGGTGAGGATCAGCACCAGGGGAGCGCTCAGGCCGGTGGCCTTCAGGAGCTGGGTGAGGGAGCGGGCACCCACGAGATCTTTGCGGGCGTCCAGGAGCACGATGTCGCAGGGGTCCGTCTCGAGCAGCGCGGTGGGCTCGGCGGGAAGGATGTGTACCCTGTGGTTCAGGAGCTCCAAGGCAGGCAGAATGTCCACGGATGAACCGGTGCTGTTGGTCAGTAACAGGATGTGCGACATTATTCCTCCATGGGGCTGTCCGCGCATCGTCGGGCGACTGAGCTGATGTCTGAGTATACCCAACGGCCCGTGGACGGACACTGATCGGCCGCACGCGCGCGCCTTGTTTACGACATATGGCGTTCACATAGGGCAGGATTGAAACCGTCAGGGGGCCGAGCCCTGCCCGTCAACGGCACAGCCAGGATGAGGTCGCAGCAGATTTGAGTGCAGAGTCCGAGATGAGTACGCCGGGGCCCGCTCCGGACGTGGGTGTTCCGGCCGCTGCAGGCCGGACGCTGAAATCATGGAGCATCGGGGTCATCGGCCTGGTGGGCCTGGCGACGCTCGTGGCCAGCGTCTTCCGGACTCCGGATGTCCTCCTTGCGGTTGCCGTGCTGTTTGCCCTGGCTATCGGCGCCGGCTGGCCGCACTACCTGGAGATCCCGGCCAAGAAAACCCTCGCCGCAGTGATCGGGCTGTCAGGGGCCGGCTCGGCGGTTGCCGCCTCCTTCACCGCCGCCCCCGGCTACCTCAACTGGACGCCCGGCTTCATCGCCCTGGGTGTCACCGCCGTCTTCCTCGTCCAGCTGGTGCGCGGCACCGGCCAGGCGCAGCGCCTCGAATCGACGCTCGGCTGCTGCGTGGGCGTCCTCCTGTCCTGCCTGGGTTCGGGATGGATCGCCGGGGCCAGGTTCAACGGCGTCAAGGAGATGGTGCTGGTGGCCGGCATCAGCGCTGCTGTCGCACTGCTCACCGGCCTTATCCGCTGGCCGGACCGGATCATTGCGCCCCTGGGCATCACCCTGGCCGGACTGGCCGGCCCCCTCGCCGGCCTGGTGTTCTCCGACATCGCCGTTTTGCCGGCCGCCGTGTTCGGCGTTGTGGTGGGTGCTGTCCTGGTCAGTTTCCGCAGGCTGGTGACACTCCGGGGCGCCCCGCTGAACTTTCCCGCTGCCCTGGGCATGGGACTGGCGCCGATTGCGGCGGTCGGTTCGATCGCCTACTTCATAGACAAACTACTCATCTCCTGACGTATTAGGATGGCATCATGTCCGTACTTGCATTTGAAATCTTCTTCCTTGTCCTGCTCGGCGTTGCCAGCCTTTCCATGGCCTGGTTTGCTGGTTTTGTTGTCTGGCGGCTGTTCAAAGGACAGCGGTAACCCCTGTTTAGCGGTTTCGAGAGGTAGCGGCTGTGCCTATTGAAATTCCTACAGACCTGACCCCCGAACTGGTTCCCCTCTCCTGGCTCATCGGTGAGTGGGAGGGCCGTGGCCGGCTAGGGGCCGGTGATGAAGGTTCGGAGCACTTCCTGCAGCATGTCTCCTTCACCCACAATGGTCAGCCGTACCTGCAGTACCGTGCTGAAAGCTGGCTGACCGACGAGGACGGGACCAAGCTCCGGCCACTCACAGTTGAGACCGGATTTTGGGCCCTGGAGCGCAAACAGCTGGAGGCCGACAGCGGCCCCGGCCTGGTTCCGGGGGACATCGTGCCAGTGCTTAAGAGCGCCGATGAGGTGGAGGCCCTCCGCAACAAGGATGGCGGCTTTGACATCTCGGTGTCGATCAGTCATCCCGGTGGTATTTCGGAGCTGTACTACGGCCAGATCAAGGGGCCACAGATCCAGCTCAGCACCGACATGGTGATGCGCGGCAGCCACTCGAAGGAGTACAGCGCGGCCACCCGGATCTTCGGGCTGGTTGACGGCAACCTGCTGTGGCGGTGGGATGTGGCCACCGGCCGCCCGTCGGCGACCGGCGCGGCCGCCCAGCCTGCTGCCGAGGCCGGCAACGGCCTCGAGGCCCACGCCTCGGCGTTCCTCAAAAAGGTCAGCTGAGCGCAGCCACGCCGCTGTTCCGCACGCCTGTGTCCGCGGCACTTTCCGCGGGCGCTCCCTTCGGCTACTTTGGCCTCAGGTTTCCAATCCTGAGTCCGCAGCAAACCGATGGAGTGTCTGATGGATGAGTCCCGGCCCCCGGCTGACTACAGCGACCTCAAAGCCGTCTACTTCAACGGCACGCTCAAGCGTTCGCCGGAGAAGAGCAATACCGAGGGCCTGATCACGGTGAGCCGGCTGATCATGGAGAAGCAGGGCGTGGCCACACAGGTCATCCGGACTGTCGACCACGACATCGCCAGCGGGGTGTACCCGGACATGCGGGATTACGGCTGGGCAACTGATGAATGGCCGGAGCTGTACCCGGCCGTCAGGGAAGCGGACATCGTGGTGGTGGCCGGTCCCATCTGGCTGGGGGACAACTCCTCGCAGACCAAGAAGCTCATCGAGCGGCTCTACGCCCATTCGGGCGAGCTCAACGGGAAAGGCCAGTGGGCCTTTTACCCAAAGGTGGGCGGCTGCCTGATCACCGGCAACGAAGACGGCATCAAGCACTGTTCCATGAACGTCCTTTACAGCCTGCAGCACATCGGCTTCACCATCCCGCCGCAGGCCGACGCCGGCTGGATCGGCCCCGTCGGGCCGGGACCCAGCTACCTCGATGAAGGATCGGGTGGCCCGGAAAGCGACTTCACGAACCGGAACACCACATTCATGACCTGGAACCTCTTGCACCTGGCCCGGACGCTCAAGGACGCCGGCGGGATTCCCGCCTACGGCAACCTTCCGGAAGAATGGAAGGCCGGAACCAAATTTGGTTTCGAAAACCCGGAGTACCGCTAGGCGGCCGGAATACCCTCCCAGCCAAGGACGTTCCCCTTCATATGACTACCAAGAGCCCTCTGTTGTCGCGCCCCGGCGCCGTTGAAGCGACCGGCGCCGACGCCGGCGTCGCATCCCACTACGGCGAACCCCTGCGGGAGCAGCGCGCCCTGGCGGCCGGAACCGCCGTCGTCGATCTTTCCCACCGCGGCGTGGTGACGGTCACCGGACCGGACCGGCTGAGCTGGCTCAACACGCTGTCCTCCCAGCAGGTCACCAACCTCCAGCCCGGTGAGTCCAGCGAGCTGCTGCTCCTGAGCGTCCAGGGCCGGATCGAGTTCGATGCCCGCGTGGTGGATGACGGCGGGACCACCTGGCTGATGGTCGAGGCCGCCGAGGCGGGTCCCTTGGCCGAGTGGCTGACCAGGATGAAGTTCATGCTCCGCGTGGAGGTGGCGGACGTGTCGGCCGAGTGGGCAGTGGTGGGATCCACGAAGGCTGTGCCCGAATGGTCCGGCCTGCTGGTGTGGCAGGACCCCTGGCCCCACATCGGCGCCGGCGGCTACTCATACGCCGTGGTCCCGGAGGACACCCACCCCGGCACCGAACGCCCGTGGTTCGAATACCTCGTGCCGGCGGCGGAGCTCGAAGAGACGGTGGGGGACCGGAAGCTGGCAGGCATCCTCTCCGCCGAGGCCCTGCGCGTTGCCGCCTGGCGTCCGCGGCTCGGCGCTGAAACGGACGACAAGACCATTCCGCACGAACTGGACCTGCTCCGGACCGCCGTGCACCTGGCGAAGGGCTGCTACAAGGGCCAGGAGACGATCGCCCGCGTGCACAACCTGGGCCACCCGCCGCGGCGCCTCGTGTTCCTGCAGCTCGACGGCTCCCAGCACACCCTGCCGGCCCCCGGCAGCGAGGTCAGGGTGGGGGAGCGCAAGGTGGGCACCGTGACGTCCGTTGCGCAGCACTACGAGATGGGCCCCATCGCGCTGGCAGTGATCAAGCGTTCGGTCGCCCCGGATGAAATACTGACGGTAATGGACGGGGACGAACCGTACACAGCCGCGCAGGAAGTGATCGTGGCGCCCGACGCCGGACAGGTGGTCGGAAGGCAGACAGGATTCCTGAGGGGGACCAACAGATGACAGACTCCACCGCGTCCGGAGCCGGTGCTTCAGAGCAGCCCGCATCGCAGCAGCCTGACGAGGAAACGCTTGAATTGGCGCGCACCCTCCTCGATGCCGCCCGCAATGGCGAGACCGAGTTGCTGCGCAGCTACCTCAATGCAGGCGCTCCGGCCACGCTGACCAACTACGCCGGCGACTCGCTGCTGATGCTCGCCGCGTACCACGGCCATGCCGAAACCGTGCAGCTCATCCTGCACCACGGCGGCGACGCGAACGCCGCCAACGACCGCGGCCAGACCCCGCTGGCCGGCGCCGTGTTCAAGGGCTACTCGGACGTCGCCCGGGTGCTGCTCGACGCGGGCGCAGATCCCGACGCCGGCACCCCCTCGGCGCGTGCCGCCGCCCAGATGTTCGCCCGGGCCGACATCCTGGAATTGCTGGGCTGAGCTTTTGGAGAACGTCAGCAGGCCTTGGCCTGCGCTCTGGTCCCTCGTCATCGGGTTCTTCATGATCCTGATCGACACCACGATCGTTTCAGTGGCGAATCCCCGCATCATGGAGGGGCTTGATACGGACATCAACGCCGTCATCTGGGTCACCAGCGCCTATTTGCTGGCGTATGCGGTGCCGCTGCTGATCACCGGCAGGCTCGGCGACAGGTTCGGACCCAAGCGGCTGTACCTTGCGGGCCTCGTGGTGTTCACCCTCGCGTCGCTGTGGTGCGGGCTGTCCGACACTGTGGGGATGCTCATTGCCGCCCGCGTGCTGCAGGGCTTTGGCGCGGCACTGATGACGCCGCAGACCATGGCCGTGATCACCAGGATCTTCCCGCCGGACGGGCGCGGCGCCGCCATGGGCCTGTGGGGTGCCACCGCCGGAGTGGCCACACTCGTCGGACCCATCCTGGGCGGCGTGCTCGTGGACGGACTTGGCTGGGAGTGGATCTTCTTCATCAACGTGCCCATCGGGATCGTGGGCTTCATCCTCGCCTGGCGCTTCGTTCCGTCCCTCACCACCCACCCGCACAGGTTTGACATCCCAGGCGTGGTGCTCAGTGCCGTCGGGCTCTTCCTCCTGGTCTTTGGCATCCAGGAAGGCGAGACGTACGACTGGGGAACCATCTCGGGGCCGGTGACGGTGTGGGGGCTGATCATCAGCGGCATCGTGGTGCTGGCGCTCTTTGTCGGCTGGCAGGCGGTCAACAAGGGCGAGCCGCTGCTCCCGCTTTCCCTGTTCAAGGACCGCAACTTCTCGCTGGCGAACATCGGGATCACCACCGTGGGCTTCACTGTCACGGCTTTTGGGCTGCCGCTGATCTTCTACTACCAGATGGTGCGGGGCATGACCCCCACGCAGTCGGCCCTCATGATGGTCCCCATGGCGCTGATTTCCGGCGGACTGGCGCCGCTGGTAGGCAAGATCATTGACCGGGTGAACCCCAAATACATCACGTCCACGGGCCTGCTCCTCATGGCGGTGGCCCTGTTCTGGAATTCTGCACTCATGCATCCGGACACCCCGGTATGGCTGTTCCTGCTGCCCAGCGCGGTGCTCGGCTTCGCGAACGCAGGCATCTGGGCGCCGCTGAGCTCCACCGCCACCCGGAACCTGCCGATGCGGCAGGCGGGAGCCGGGGCAGGCGTCTACAACACCACGCGGCAGATCGGTGCCGTGCTCGGCAGCGCCGCCATCGCCGTCCTCATGCAGGCCCGGCTCGCTGCGGAACTTCCGGCGGCATCCGGCGGAACGCCCGGGAGCGGCGGTGAAGCCGGCGGCTTCGGCGGCCAGCTGCCTCCCGCCCTCCATGACGGCTTCGCGACGGCGATGGGCCAGTCGATCATGCTGCCTGCGGCTGTGATTGTGCTCGGCGCCGCGGTTGCCCTGTTCTTCGCCCGGCCCAAGGCGGTCCAGGGCTGGGGCGGGCAGCAGCCCGCGGCCGGCCAGGACGCGGAGGCGACGACGCGCTAGCGCGTCGGGCCGAGCAGCACGCTGGTCTGGATGCCGCCGGTGGAAAAGCCCAGGCTGCGTGCCGTGGCCAGCGAGCCCTTGTTGCTGACGTCGGTGCGCCACTGCAGCGTGAGCCCGGAGGCCAGGGCCTCGTGGGCGGCCACCGAAGCCGCAAGCGATCCCAGACCGCGGCGGCGCCACTCGGGGGCCACGAGAACCCCCATGTGGGCCAGGATCCCTTCCCATTCGGCGTAGGCGCCGCAGGCCACCGGCACCCGCTGCCCGTCGTCGTCGTGAATGATGGTGTACCGGTTCTCGAGGTCGGACAGGCCCACCTCATTCACGTCATCGGGCGGGCACAGGCCCTCAAGTTCGATCGCCTCCGGGTTGCCGTGCGACACGGTCAGTTCCTCCGCGGGCTGCAGCAGCGGCAGGTCGTCGGCGAAGAAGAGCGCGGCGGAGCCCTGTCCGTGGCCGCCGTGCCTCCGGGTGATGGTCAGCAGGGTGACGTGCTGGGCCATCTCCTCGTCGGAAATGCCGGCCGCGGCGTCCAGCGCCCACTGCGGACCCACCAGGGCCGAACTGCCGAACAGGCGCACGAACTCGACTGAGTGCGCTGAGTCGTCAACCCTGGTGATCCGCTCGCCGGATTCCAGTGCGCGGGCAAAAGCGCCATCGTCGAGCCCCAGACGGCGCGCCCAGGCAAGCTGGATGATGGCGGCGGATCCGGGGTCGAGACTCATGCTCCCAGCCTACCGACCCCTGCCGCCCATACAGCGCGAACGTACAGTTGTGGCCCCTGACTCCGCAGAATCAGGGACCACAACTGTACGTTCGCGCTGCGAGAAGACAGCCCGGGGACGGGCTTAGCCGAAGAGGACCGCGGCCTCGTCGTAGCGGTGCTGCGGGACGGTCTTGAGCTTGCCCAGTGCGGCTTCGAAGCCCACGTGGTCAATGTCGGTGCCGCTCAGCGAGACCATGGTGCCCCAGCGTCCCTCCACCACGGAGTCGACGGCGGCCATGCCCAGCCGGGTGGCCAGGACGCGGTCGAACGCGGAGGGGACGCCGCCGCGCTGGATGTGGCCCAGGATGGTAGCACGGGTTTCGATGCCGGTCCTGGCTTCGATTTCCGGGGCCAGCTGGTCGGCGATTCCGCCCAGCCGCGGCCGGCCGAAGGTGTCCAGCCCGCGCTCGGAGTGCGGTGATTCCATATGGGCCGGGACGAAGCCCTCGGCCACCACCACCAGCGGCGCACGGCCACGGTCGTGGGCCTCGGTCACCCATTTGGTGATCTGCTCGATGCTGGTCTTCTGCTCCGGGATGAGGATGGCGTGGGCGCCCGAGGCCATGCCTGCGTGCAGGGCGATCCAGCCGACGTGCCGGCCCATGACCTCGGCGATCATGCAGCGGTGGTGGGACTCGCCGGTGGTCCGCAGCCGGTCGATTGCCTCGGTGGCGATTTGCACAGCGGTGTCGAAGCCGAAGGTGTAGTCGGTGGCGTCGAGGTCGTTGTCCACGGTCTTGGGAACGCCGACGATCTTCAGGCCGGCGTCGGTGAGGCGCTTGGCGGCAGCAAGGGTTCCTTCGCCGCCGATGGCGATGATGGCGTCGATGCCCAAGCGGTCCATATGGGCTTTGATGACGTCCGGTCCGCCGCCGTTCTCGAAGGGGTTGGTCCGGGAGGTGCCCAGGATGGTGCCGCCCTGCTTGGCAATGCCGCGGACGAGCGTACGCGGAATGGGGATGATGTCACCCTCAACCACTCCGCGCCAACCGTCGAGGAACCCCACGAATTCGTGGCCATGGATGGCAATGCCTTTGAGGACGGCGCCGCGGATAACGGCGTTCAGTCCGGGGCAGTCGCCGCCGCTGGTGAGGATTCCGATTTTCATTTTCTTGGCTCAAATCCTGGTTCGAAGGTTTTACGGGCAGAGCGCCACGCTGAGCTCAATTAGAGATTCTAGTGGGGAGTGTGGGGTAGGACACAAACGGTTACACCCCCGAGCGGTCCGGGCGCCGGTGCCCGTACAGCGGGAGCGGTAAGGGCCTGAACGGCCGAGTGCCCCCGTTCCGGCGGGAACGGGGGCGCCGTATAACAGACGACGGCGGGTGCCCGCCGTGGCGGTGACTACCGGCCTATGCCGCGCTTTTCGAGGAAGGACTCAAGCGCGATTGAGTTGTTCTGGTCCGGCAGGATCAGCCACGCCGCGAGGTAGAACACGACGGCCGGGCCCGGCAGCAGGCAAACGATGAGGAAACCGATCCGGACGAATGCCACGTCCACGTTCAGCTTCTCGGCGATTCCGCCGCACACGCCGCCCAGCCAGCGCTGCGGTCCACGTTTAAGGCCGAGGCCCCTGACAATGCTGAAGAACTTTTCCATGGTTCAAGACTTCCCGTTTGTGGTGCTGTTGTCACGTTTTCGTGCTGCGAGGAGCCCGCCGATCACCAGGGCGGCCCCGGCCCCGATCATGAGGCCGATCAGCACATAGGTCCCGTTCAGGACCACGATTCCCAGTTGGGAGATGACGATCAGGACGGCCAGGGCGAGGACCACGAGCCCCCAGACGATGGTGCCTACCCGTGCCGGCGCCTCGGCGGGTTCGTCCGTTCCCGTGCTGGCCGGTTTGGGCAGGGGGTTGGTTTCCGGTGAGGGATCAGAACTGCTCATGTCAGTTTCCTTCCTGGATGGCGATGTTGCTCACGGTGCCGTCGATCTGGAGGATCAGCCTGGCGCCGGGCTTGTCCGAGTTGTAGCTGCTTTGCCGGGAAGTGATGCCTCCCCGGCTGCCCGTGCCCTCGTTCAGGTTGCCCAGCGTCATGTCGGCGCGGACATCCACCGGCACGGTGCGCGGAATGATGACCGTCACGTTGCTGGTCGTGGCGTCGAGGGGGATCACGACGTCAGTGCCCAGTGGCGGGTTCAGGTTCAGGCCGGTCAGGTCGACAGTTCCGCGGCCTCCGGTGATCTGGAAGCCCTGGCGGGCCTGTTCGATGGTGACGGGATTCCAGTCGGCGTTCTGGAAGCGGAACCTGTCACCGTTGGGCACGGCGCTGAAGACACCGCCGACGATGAGCGCCACCACGGCGAGGAACCCGAGGACGCCCGAGGTCCTGCCGCGCATTCCGGCCAGCAGGATGCCAAGGCCAAGGACGGCTGCACCGGCTGCCCAGACCACGGCGTTGGCCGAATTACCGAGCTCAATCAGGTTGCCGGCGTCGAGCGCTTTGAGCGTGCCGCCCGTCAGCAGCGCCAGTCCGGCGGTGATGGCTACGGCCGGTGCACTTGGGCCGCTTGGCCGCGACTTGGGTGCCGGCGCAGGGACCGGGACGGGAGCGGGCCGGCGTGGCGGAACGCCGCCGCCGTAGGGGGCTGTGGGGCCCGTGGAGCCGTACCCTCTGCTCGAGCCGTACTGCTCATTCGGGCCGTACGACGGGATGGCGTCCGGAGTAGGCGGGACCGTGTAGGGCTGGCCCGGCGTATGGCTGCCGGCAGCGAAGGAGGACCCTTCGAATGGCGAGGTGGCGGATCCCGCCGCGGCAGTCGTCGGCGTATTGCCGGGGGCTGTGTAGCCGTAGGCGGCGCGCGCGCCGGTGCCGCTGTCCATTGGTGTTCTGGTCCGGTCCTTGTTGCGCTGGGTCAGGAAGTAGATGAGGTAGATGACGCCGCCGATCCAGAACAGCGCCCAGAAGAAACCGAAGCCGTCACGGCCCCAGCCCCAGAAGCCGCCGCCCATGCCGGTGAGTCCGAGGATCGAGGTGATGAGGGCGCCTGTCATGCCGGTGCTCCAGCGCCCGGCGCCCGCCTCCTGGGTATGGATCCGGCCGTCGGGCTCAGGCAGCAAGGCCCAGCCGAGGCCGTACAGGAGGACGCCGATGCCTGCGAACAGCGTCAGCACGATGAAAATGCCCCGCACAATCAGCGGATCGATGCCCATCCTTTCCGCGATGCCGCTCGAGACGCCGCCGATCCAGCGGTCGCGTCCCCGGTGCACTCCGTGGCTGCGGATCCAGTCGAAGAAGTTCAGCTGCTGGGCGGTGCGGCCGTAGCCGGAAGCACCGTAGCCGGGGGCACCGTAGCCAGTGGCACCGAATGCGGGAGCGCCGGGTGTGGGCCCGGCGTGCGATCCGGCGTGTGATCCGGAAGGAGGGGTGGTTCCAGCGGATGTGTGCGGTGGCTCGTCCCCGGCGGGAGGCGGGAACAGCGGCTCCGTGGGATTCTCCGGCGCAGTGTGGCCTTCCGGCGGAGTGTGGCTCTCCGGCGCCGTGGTTTCCGGTTCGACGGCGCGCTCCGGTTCCTGCCCGGTGCTGCCCTCGGACGGGGTGTCCGGCTGCTGGCCTTTATTGGGGTTGGGGTTCTGCGAGTTCATACTTCGATACTGCCGTTTGCGCTGGTCAGTCCTCTATTGGGGAACACCCTGAGCCGCCCCTGACTTACCCCGGGTTCACCCTCACAACGGGACTCAGGAACCCTGATCCGTGTTTGGATTGATGCATGACCACAGCCCCCGTCCGCCCGCCTCTGGTCCGCAGCAGCGACCGCGTGATTGCCGGCGTCTGCTCCGGCCTGGCGGTTCATCTTGGCTGGCCGGTGCGTATGGTCCGGATCGGAATGGTTGTGGCGGCTTTCGCCGGGGGTGCAGGGCTGGCGTTCTACGCCTGGTTGTGGATCATGGTTCCCACCACGGACGAGAACGCCAAGCGCAATGCCCGCCGCCCGGCGTCGCCCATTGCCCCTGCCGTGAGCATGCCGCCCGAGAGTTTCCAGCCCGCGCCCACCCCGTCATACACCGCTCCTTCCTTCACCGCCGTTCCCCGGCCTGCGGGGGCGTACGACGCCGGTACCCCCTCCCAGCCCGCGGCGCCTGGCGCCGCTCCCGGGGCAGGCACGTGGTTCCGGATCCGGGGCATGCGCTACGGGAAGGAGATCCTGCTTGGCGCCGGTCTCCTGCTCGTGGCCGCCATCCTGATCGCCAGGCTGCTGGGCGTGGAAGTGCCCCTCGGCACACTGATTCCGGCGGCCGCGATACTCGGCGGCGCCGCGATTGCCTGGATGCAACTGGATGAAACCCGGCGGGCCGGGCTCGTCGATAAAACAAAGGCCGATCAAGCCGGTGGATGGGCACGGCTGGCAGCGGGCCTTGCCCTCGTGGTGGCCGGGGTGCTGGTCATGGTTTCCGGGTCGGGCTCATGGCAGCAGACCTGGCTCGCGCTGCTTGCGTCCGTGGCCGTCCTGGGCGGGGTGGCGCTGGTGCTGCTGCCTTGGGGCCTGAAGTTCTGGCGCGACCTGGAGACCGAACGGGCCGGCCGCGTCCGGGAGACCGAACGGGCCGAGATCGCCGCCCACCTGCACGACTCCGTGCTCCAGACCCTTGCCCTGATCCAGCGCCGCGCCGGCAACGAGCACGACGTCGTCCGCCTGGCCAGGGCACAGGAGCGCGAGCTGCGGGGCTGGCTTTTCAAGGACCCGGCCCGCGACGCCGGCCAGCTTTCGGACCGGATCAGGGCCGCCGCCGCGGAGGTTGAAGACGGCCTCGGGCACGCCGTCGACGTCGTGACCGTGGGCGACACTGAGATGACCGAGCGCCACGAGGCGCTGGTCCAGGCCAGCCGCGAGGCCATGCTGAACGGTGCCCGCCACGGCGGCGGTCCCGTTTCCGTCTACCTCGAGGTGTCCGACGGCGGCGCGGAGGTCTTCGTCAAGGACCGCGGCCCGGGCTTCGAACTGAGCACAGTCCCGCATGACAGGCTGGGCGTGCGCGAATCAATCATTGGCCGGATGAAACGGCACGGCGGCAACGCCGCAATCAACAGCGGACCCGACGGCACGGAGGTGCGCCTCAGGCTGCCTGCGGACGTCGCGGACAACGGGGAGGGGAAGTAATGAGTACACCAGCAGCGGCAGGTGCTTCGGGCAGAACCGTGCGGGTGGTGATCGTGGACGACCACGCGATTTTCCGGTCCGGCCTCAAGGCTGACCTGGACCCGAGCGTGGTGGTGGTCGGCGAGGCCGGCACCGTGGAGCAGGCCGTCGAGGTTATTGCCGCGGCACGGCCCGACGTCGTGCTGCTGGACGTGCACCTGCCCGGCGGCCGCGGCGGGGGAGGGCGGGAAGTCATCACAGGTTCCGCGGCGCTCCTGGGAACCACACGTTTCCTTGCCCTGAGCGTCTCGGACGCCGCCGAGGACGTCGTCGCCGTCATCCGTGCCGGTGCCCGCGGCTATGTGACGAAGACCATTTCCGGGGCGGAGATCACCGACGCCGTGTTCCGGGTTGCCGGCGGCGACGCCGTATTTTCCCCGCGCCTTGCAGGCTTCGTTCTCGACGCGTTCGGCACCGCCCCGGCCGACATTGCCGATGACGAACTGGACAAGCTCTCCGCCCGGGAGCTCGAGGTGATGCGGCTGATTGCCCGCGGCTACAGCTACAAGGAGGTGGCCAAGGAGCTCTTCATCTCCATCAAGACCGTGGAAACCCATGTCTCGGCCGTGCTCCGGAAGCTGCAGCTGTCGAGCCGCCACGAACTGACCAAGTGGGCCGCCGAACGCCGCCTCCTCTAGCCCGCCCACACCCCTCCTCACGTCCCGTCGCCTTTTCCCCGATCCTCCCTCACATCCTGCCGTTAAACCCGAATCGCTCTCTCACCGGGTGAGAGAGCGATTCGGGTTTTCCTGCGAAAGGTGAGAGAGCGTCCTACTTGGCTTTGCCGAGGAAGTCCTGCAGGCGGCCCACGCCCGTGGCGAGGTCTTCGTCGCCCAGGGCGTAGGACAGGCGCAGGAAGCCGGACGGGCCGAAGGCTTCACCGGGAACTACTGCCACCTCCACCTCGTCCAGGATCAGCGCGGCGAGTCCGGCCGAGGTCTCGGGGCGGACCGGACCGTTCGCCGTCGGGAATTCCCTACCCAGCAGCGCGCGGACGTCCGCGTACACGTAAAAGGCGCCCTTCGGCGTCGGGCATTCAACGCCCTCGATCGCGTTGAGGCCGTCAACGATGGCCTTCCGGCGGCGGTCGAAGGCGACCTTCATCTCGTCCACCGCGGTAAGCGGACCGGAGACGGCTGCCAGGGCGGCGATCTGCGGGATGTTGGACACGTTGGAGGTGGCGTGCGACTGCAGGTTCGTGGCGGCCTTGATGACGTCGGCGGGCCCGATCATCCAGCCAACGCGCCAACCGGTCATCGCATAGGTCTTGGCAACACCGTTCAGGATCACTACCTTGTCACCCAGTTCCGGCGCGGCGGTGGCGATGGAAGTGAAGGGAACACCGTCGTACGTCATGTGCTCGTAGATTTCGTCAGTGACAACCCACAGGCCCTTGGCTGCGGCCCACTTGCCGATTTCGGCGACCTTCTCGGGCGAGTAGACGGAGCCGGTGGGGTTCGACGGCGACACGAACAGCAGGATCTTTGTGCGGTCCGTGACGGCTGCTTCGAGCTGCTCCACGGTCACCAGGTAGTCCTGCTCCGGGCCGGCAAAGACTTCCACCGGGACGCCGCCGGCCAGGCGGATGGCTTCTGGGTAGGTAGTCCAGAACGGCGTGGGTACGATCACTTCGTCGCCCGGATCCACGAGGGTGGCGAACGTGTTGTAGACGGCCTGCTTGCCGCCGTTGGTGACCAGCACCTGGGAGGGGTCGGCCTTGTAGCCGGAGTCCCGGAACGTCTTCTCGGCGATGGCCTTCTTCAGCTCGGGCAGGCCGCCGGCGGGGGAATAGCGGTGGTACTTCGGCTGGCTGGCGGCGTCGATGGCGGCCTGGACGATGTAGTCCGGGGTGGGGAAGTCGGGCTCGCCCGCACCGAAGCCAATCACCGGCCGGCCGGCGGCCTTCAGCGCCTTGGCCTTGGCGTCGACAGCCAGGGTGGCGGATTCGGCAATGGCGGAAATGCGTTGGGAAACGCGGGCGGAAGACATGGCAGGTCCGTTCTTCGCTTGCAGCTGGTGGGCTGAATGGTGGATTTCGACGGAATCTACTCTATGCTGTTCACCGGATCGTTCGAGGTGGAACACGGATTTGTGACTGCGGTGCGGCGCGGATCCGGAAGCTGAAAACGGTCCTAGATGAGGCCGGTTCGACGTAAGCGCAGTTGTTGCGTAGACTGGTTCTCCGGTGTTGAAAACACGGATGATGACGTGCGCCCCAGACGGCCTTGGGGAAAGTGCGGCCTGCATCGGTTTTTGATCCATAGGGTAGTGGCGCAATTGGTAGCGCAGCGGTCTCCAAAACCGCAGGTTGCAGGTTCGAGTCCTGTCTGCCCTGCGCAGGCTGTTCCGGCGAAAAGCCGGAGCAAGCGCAGCAATCAAAGGTTCAGTTCAGAGCCGGGTAATCCGACTTGCGAGGATGAGTGAGGAACAGGTGACCGAAACAGCTGCCAGCAGCTCCAAGGGCCGCCCCGCAAAGAATGCCGCCAAGGCTGGCTTCTTCGCTCGCATCGCACTCTTCATCCGCCAGGTCATCGGCGAACTGAAGAAGGTCGTCGCCCCCACCCGCAAGGAACTGATCAACTACACGCTCGTGGTGCTCGTATTCGTAGTCATCATGATGGTGATCGTCACTCTGCTGGACCTGGCGTTCGGCACCGCGGTGAGCTGGGTCTTCAGCGGTACAGGCGCCACGGACCAATAAGGCGATCGGTCCGCAGACTGCGTGGGCTCCCCGGCCGGATTCGGCCAGGAGCTGCGGGGTGTGCGGAATTGAGCCATTTAAATAGGCAATTAGGCAATGAGGAAGCAGGAGACCAAGTGTCTGAGCAGGAGCTCGAGGTAACTGAGACTGAGCTGGATGAAACCCAGAACCCCGCGGCTGAGTCCGCCGAGGGCTCCGAGGTTGAGTCTGCTGCGCCCGAATCCGAAGGCGACGCCGATTTTGAAGACGACGCTGACGCCGACGCTACTGACGACGCCGAGACCGACGACGCTGCCGACGCCGACGACGTCACCGGAGAGGACGCCGAGGAAGGCGCCGAAGGGACCGACGTCCTGGCCGCTGCTGCCGCCCAGGCCACCGACCCGGCCGAAGAGTTCAAGGCCAAGCTGCGCCGCCAGGAAGGTGACTGGTACGTCATCCACTCCTACGCCGGCTACGAAAACCGCGTCAAGGCCAACCTTGAGACCCGCATCCAGACCCTGGACATGGAAGATTACATCTTCGAAATCCAGGTTCCGATGGAGGAAGTCGTTGAGATCAAGAACGCTCAGCGCAAGGTCATCAACCGCGTCCGCATCCCCGGCTACGTGCTGGTCCGCATGGACCTGACCGACGCCTCGTGGGGCGCCGTCCGCCACACCCCGGGCGTCACCGGCTTCGTGGGCAACGCCCACAACCCCGTGCCGCTGCGCCTCGATGAGGTCTTCTCCATGCTCGCGCCGGTCTTCGAAGAGGAGCAGGCGGAGAAGGGCAAGCCCACCAAGCAGGCCGCCGCTCCGGTGAACGTCGACTTCGAGGTCGGCGAATCGGTCATCGTCAAGGAAGGCCCGTTCGAGACCCTTCCCGCCACGATCTCCGAGATCAAGGTGGATTCCCAGACCCTCGTGGTGCTGGTTTCCATCTTCGAACGCGAGACCCCGGTCACGCTGGCCTTCAACCAGGTCACCAAGATCTAGCTGACCACCACAGATTTCGTTCCGGAGCGGCCCGCTTTAGCAGTTCCGGAACGGCCGACCGCCTCGCCATGGCGGTCAACCACCTGAGGCACGCTCCTGTGTCCCAGGACGCATTTGAGAGAAGGACCCTACATTGGCTCCCAAGAAGAAGGTCACCGGCCTCATCAAGCTGCAGATCCAGGCAGGTGCCGCCAACCCGGCCCCGCCGATCGGTCCTGCGCTTGGCCAGCACGGTGTCAACATCATGGAATTCTGCAAGGCGTACAACGCCGCGACGGAAGCCCAGCGCGGCAACGTTATTCCTGTTGAAATCACGGTCTACGAAGACCGCTCGTTCACGTTCATCACCAAGACCCCGCCGGCTGCAGAGCTCATCAAGAAGGCTGCAGGCGTCGCCAAGGGTTCCGCTACCCCGCACACCGTCAAGGTTGCCAAGCTGACCCAGGCCCAGGTCAACGAGATCGCCTCCACCAAGATGGAAGACCTCAACGCCACCAGCCTCGAAGGCGCAGCGAAGATCATCGCCGGCACCGCCCGCTCCATGGGTATCACCGTCGAGGGTTAATTCCCTCACCGCTGGTGCGGTGCCGCGCCCGGGAAACCGGGAACGACGCCGGGCAGCACCGCCGGGAAACCGGCACCACTGAAACATTGAAATGTTGGAGATCGGTCCGGACAAAAACGGCCGGAGTTCCAACTGTGGCAGGGCCCAGCGCGGTCCGCAGACCACAACTGCACAAGGAGAAATAAGCAGCATGGCAAAGCGCAGCAAAGCATACGAGGCAGCCGCAGCCAAGATCGACGCGGAGAAGTTCTACGCGCCGTTCGAGGCAGTGACGCTCGCCAAGGACACCAACCCGTCCAAGTTCGACGCCACCGTTGAGGTCGCCTTCCGCCTGGGCGTTGACCCCCGTAAGGCTGACCAGATGGTCCGCGGCACCGTCAACCTGCCGCACGGCACCGGTAAGACTGCCCGCGTCCTCGTGTTCGCCACGGGCGAGAAGGCTGAAGCAGCAATCGCTGCCGGCGCCGACTTCGTTGGTTCCGACGACCTGATCGAAAAGATCGCCGGCGGCTGGACCGACTTCGACGCAGCCGTTGCCACCCCTGACCTCATGGGCAAGGTCGGCCGCCTCGGTAAGGTCCTGGGTCCGCGTAACCTGATGCCGAACCCGAAGACCGGCACCGTCACCCCCGATGTCACCAAGGCTGTCAACGACATCAAGGGCGGCAAGATCGACTTCCGCGTCGACAAGCACTCCAACCTGCACTTCATCATCGGCAAGGTTTCGTTTGACGCCGTCAAGCTGGCCGAGAACTACGCCGCTGCCCTCGAAGAGGTGCTCCGCCTGAAGCCGTCCGCTTCCAAGGGCCGCTACATCCAGAAGGCAACGGTTGCCACCACCTTCGGTCCCGGCATCTCCGTTGACCCCAACGTCACCAAGGTTCTGACCGAGGCGTAAGTCTCGCGAACCACCGGCCGGTTCCTCCGGCTGGCAACAAAAGGACCGTCCGGCATGTGCCGGGCGGTCCTTTTTCATGTGCGGTGGCCCTTTGAGTACGACGGCGGGACTCCGGTCGGGCGCGCCGTCGCCCAGGGAGGGGCCCTGTCGGGCGCCGCCCAGGGAGGCGCCCTGTCCCGCGCAGGGGTGTTGCGGCTAGTCTGATCCGGTGACGACGCCCTCCTACCGGATCGAGCCGCTTTTCCTGCCTGTGTCGGTTGACGCGCCCGACGCCACCGACTTCCTTGAGTTCAGCGACCTCAGCGATGCCGTGGTGCTGGAGACCTGGGGCAACCTGGACCGGGCAGCGCCCCGCAAGGCCAGGCTTGAAGCGTGGCGTGACGACGACTACGGGAAGCTGCGGCTCTTCTTCGTGCGGCTGGACGGCCGCATGGTGGCAAGGTCCTGGATAAGGCTCTCTCAAAAGGAGAACCTTCAGGATGCGTTCCTCAGGGTGGACGTCCTCAACGAATTCAGCGGCCGCGGAATTGGCCAGGCTCTCTTGCGGCATGCGGAGGCACTGGCGGCGGAGGACGGGCGCAGCACCCTGCAGTCCTTCACTGAACACGCGCCTGGCTTCGATCCGGACGGCCCGGGAATCCTGCGGCCAGGAACGGGGACGGGCGGCGTCCCGGCCGCGGCCCGCGGCGTAAGGTTCGCCGTGGCGGCCGGCTACACCCTCGAGCAGGTGACGCGTTTCAGCGCACTGGACATGCCGCCGTCGGACGGCGTCCTTGACGCGCTGGAAGGCGAGGCCGCCGCCATCGCCGGGGACCAGTACGAGATTCTCGGCTGGACCGACCGCTGTCCGGAGGAGTATGTCGACGAGATGGCCGTGCTTATGTCCAGGATGAGCACGGACACTCCGGCCGGGGCGCTGCATTATGACGCCGAAGTGTGGGATTTCCGGCGCGTCCGGCACGTCGAGGACGAGTGGAAGCGGACGGGGCTGGAGTCGCTGGTGGCGGTGGCCCGGCATAAGGGGAGCGGCGAGCTGGCCGCCTACTCGGTACTGCAGCACTCGGACGAAAAGCCGTGGCTGGCCGAGCAGGACGACACGCTTGTGGCGAAGGCACACCGCGGGCGCCGGCTGGGGATGCTGGTGAAGGTGCACAACCTGCGGCGCCTGCAGAAGGACCATCCCGAAGTGGAACGGGTCCTGACATTCAACGCCGCGGAGAATGACCACATGCTGGCCATCAACGTAGCCCTTGGCTTCCGTGCGGCCGGGTACGACGGTGAGTGGCAGCGCCGGCGCTAACCGTCATATGCTGGCGACGGATACACCGCGTGGACTCAAGCCCGCAGCCTTCACGGCAAGCGGCGGAAACGGCTGGGGATGATGGCAATAGAGGTGCGGATTGAGCGGCTGTGGATTCCGGACTCCGTGGATGCCCCCGACGCAGCGGATTTCCTCGCCGCGGTAGAGGTGGGGCGCAAGGTTCGGATGGATACCTGGGGCAGTGACGACCTCGCCTACACGCCGCTGGAAAAGCTCCTCGAACTGGACGACCCGTACGAACGCCAGGTGATCCTCGTGGCAAAGATCGGCGACGACATCGTGGGCACCGTGGACATCGCGCTGCCCCTCGCCGACAACCTGGACCTTGCCGAATTCACCCTGGACATCCTCCCCGAGTATCAGCGCCAGGGCGTGGGCAGGCAGCTGCTGGAGGCCGCGGAGCAGTTCGCCCGGAACGAAGGCCGCACCATGATCCTGGTGGACACCAACCATCCCGGGGCCTCCTTGCATGAGTTCGCGCCAGAGCAGCTGGTGCCCGGCTCCGGGCAGGGCTACGTGCCGCTGGGCAGCCGCGAGGTGGACTTCGCCCAGCGCACCGGCTACACGCTGCAGCACATTGAACAGTTCAGCTCGTGTGCGCTGCCGCTGGACACCAAGCTGGTGGCCGAGCTCGAGGCGGAGGCGCAGGAGGCCAACAACGGCCGCTACCGCCTTCACCACTGGACCGACCGCTGCCCGGAGCGCTGGCTTGAAGAGGTTGCCGCCCTCGAAAACCAGGCCGGCGGCGACGCCGGACCGATGGAAGACGCCGACAGCATGGTTTTCGACGCCAGGATCCTGCGTGAAGCCGAGGAAGTCACTATCGCCCAGGGGCGGCGCACGGTGGTGACCGCCGTCGAACATATCGCCACGGGGACGCTCGTGGGGCTGACCACCATCAGTGTCCTGGCGCAGCGGCAGGACGTCGTCTTCCAGGACGATACCGTGGTGCTGCAGGCCCATCGCGGCAACAAGCTGGGCCTGCTCATCAAGGTGGCCAACATGGAGCGCCTCACCGAGCAGTTTCCCGCTGCACGGGTGATCTACACCTGGAATGCACCGGAAAACCGGTACCTGCTCACGGTCAACCGCCAGCTCGGGTTCACGACGGCGGGAGTCACCGGGATCTGGCAGAAGGAACTGCCGGACCTGGGACCCAGCAGGAGCTAGGCCGATTTGGTTATCCGCAGAACCCTCCCGTAAGCTTGAACTACCAAAGACCGTCGGTTGTTGGATTCCCACTCTTTCAAGCTCAGCTCAACTCTGCAGTTGTGTGCGAAAGAGCCAGTGGGTTTCCGGACGAAGGACCCTGAACGTAGGGCGGCCGGCGCAGGTGAACGAAGCAAAGCTCCGCTGTTTGAACAGCGTTGAGCCAAGCCCCGTGCATCTGCGCGGGGCGTTTTTAGTTTTAGCTCACCTGAGCGGGGACCCGGAATACCGGCACTATCCCCGGAAGGAGGGTTATGGCAACGCCTACCAAGGTTTCAGCAGTAGCTGAGATCACTAACGATTTCAAGGAATCGAACGCCGCTGTCCTGACCGAATACCGTGGGCTCACCGTTGCACAGCTCAAGCAGCTGCGTGTTTCTCTCGGCCAGGACACCAAGTTCGCGGTCGTCAAGAACACCCTGACCGCCATTGCAGCCAAGGAAGCTGGTGTCGAAGCATTCGACGGCCAGCTCGCCGGCCCCACTGCAATCGCGTTCATCAAGGGTGACGCAGTTGCAGCTGCCAAGAGCCTGACGGATTTTGCCAAGGCCAACAAGCAGCTGGTCATCAAGACCGGTTACTTCGAGGGCAAGGCACTGAACGCCAGCGAAGTTGCTGCCCTGGCAGCACTCGAGTCCCGCGAGCTGCAGCTCGCCAAGGTTGCAGGCATCCTCAAGGCTCCTGCTGCCGCTGCTGCACGCATCATCGACGCACTGCGCCTCAAGCTTGAAGAAGAGAACGGTGCTCCGGCTGAAGCCGAAGCTCCCGCCGCTGAAGAAGCTCCCGCCGCAGACGCAGCCGCAGAAGAAGCAGCCGAGGCTCCGGCCGAAGCCGCTGCCGAAGAGAACTAACTCTCTCCCCAAAAGACTCCGGTGGAACGGAAAGCATTCAGCCCCCGCCCACCTTTATAGGAAGGACGCCAACCATGGCGAAGCTCACCAACGAAGAGCTCATTGAAGCTTTCAAGGAACTGACCATCATCGAGCTCTCCGAGTTCGTCAAGCTCTTCGAAGAGACCTTCGAAGTTACCGCTGCTGCTGTTGCTGTTGCTGGCCCCGCTGCCGGTGGCGCTGCAGAAGAAGCTGAAGAGAAGACTGACTTCGACGTCATCCTCGAAGCTGCTGGCGACAAGAAGATCGCAGTGATCAAGGAAGTTCGCGCCATCACCTCCCTCGGCCTCAAGGAAGCCAAGGACCTGGTTGACAGCGCTCCCAAGGCTGTTCTCGAAGGCGCCACCAAGGAAGCTGCCGAGAAGGCAAAGGCTCAGCTCGAAGAAGCTGGCGCCACCGTTACCCTCAAGTAACACTGCTTGTCCAGGAATCCCCGTCCACTCCGGTGGGCGGGGATTCCTGCGTTTAACCGCGCTAACCGCAGCCGCAGGGTACTGGGCGCATCGGTTGAGGGCGTTCCCGTGGCGGGGAACGCCCTCAACTTCTACTTAGTTGGGCTCGCTGATGTCCGCGAGCACCGCGCCGAGGGCGGAGACCAGGGCGTCCGCGTCCACGAAGGCGCTGTAGCCGTGCTGGCCGGCACCCATGGAAATGCGCTTGCCGGCGATGGTCCGGTCCGCATAGACAGGGCACGCCGTGGTGCTGCCGAGCGGGGTGATGGTGCCGCGCTCATAGCCGGTCGCCTCCAGCGCCACGTCGGCCGCCGGGAGCGACAGCTTGTTGACGCCCACCAGGCTCCGCAGCTTGGGCCAGGAGATCTGGCGGTCGCCCGGGATGAGGGCGAACAGGAAGCTGCCGTCCTTGTGCTTCACCACAAGGGACTTCACAATGTCCGCCGGGCTGATGCCAAGGATCGCGGCCGCCTCCTCGAGGCTGTGGGCCGCCAGCCGTTCGACGAGTTGGACGTCCAGGCCGCGCGCGGCGGCGTCGGCAAGGAATCGCTCCCTGCCGCCGTCCGTCCCGGTGGCGCCCGGCGCCGGTACCCCGTTCATCAGTCGCGGAACAGCAGGAGGGCCTCACCCTGGCCGCCGCCTCCGCAGAGCGAGACTGCCGCCTTGCCCTGGCCGCGGCGCTTCAGTTCGTGCGCCGCGTGAAGTGCCAGCCGCGCACCGGAGGCGCCGATCGGATGGCCCAGCGCGATGGCGCCGCCGTGGATGTTGCACTGCTCCAGCGGATAGTCCAGATCCTTGAGGGACTGCACGGCCACCGAACCGAACGCCTCGTTGATCTCGATGAAATCCAGGTCCGCGGTGCTCCAACCGGCCCGGTCCAGCGCGTCCCGGATGGCGTTGGAGGGCTGGGAGTGGAGGGAGTTGTCCGGCCCTGCCACCTGTCCGGGCTTGCCCACGACCGCCAGGTACTCCAGGCCGTTCTCCTCCGCGAACCTGCGGGAGGTCAGGACCAGGGCGGAGGCGCCGTCGGACAGGGGAGAGGAGTTGCCGGCCGTGATGGTGCCGTCGGTGACGAAGGCGGCACGCAGGCCGGCCAGGGACTCGACGCTGGTGTTTGGCCGGACACCCTCGTCGGTGGAAACCACCACCGGGTCACCCTTGCGCTGCTTGACGCTGATGGGCGAGATCTCATCGTCGAAAACGCCGTTCTTCGCGGCGATCGCTGCGCGCTGGTGTGAATTGGCGGCCACGTTGTCCTGCGCGGTCCGGTCAATGCCGAGCGTCAGGTTCTTGGACTCGGTGGACAGGCCCATCGACTGGCCGTCGAACGCGTCGGTCAGGCCGTCGTTTGCCGCAACATCCAGCGCCTGGACCGTGCCGTAGTTCCAGCCCTGGCGGGAGCCGGGAAGGACGTGGGGCGCCCGCGTCATGGATTCCTGCCCGCCGGCGACGACGACGGTGGCGTCGCCGGCACGGATCATCCGCGCCGCGTCGATCACCGCGGTAAGCCCGGAGAGGCAGACCTTGTTGATGGTCACCGTGGGCACGTTCCATCCGATGCCCGCACCGATGGCGCTCTGCCGGGCCGGGTTCTGCCCGGCCCCGGCCTGCAGGACCTGGCCCATGATGACGGCGTCCACCTGGCCGGCGTCCACTCCGCTCGCCGCAATGGCCGCCTTGATGGCGTGGGCCCCGAGCTCGACGGCGGTGAAGCTCGCCAGTTGCCCGTTCAGCCGGCCCTGCGGGGTGCGCGCGCCGGACAGGATGACAACGTCGCTGTTGTCCGCGGAATTGTTCATGGATGTCCTCTTCCGATCTTTGGTCGATGGTTGGCCTAAGGGTATCGTGAGCCCGGTCACCTATCCATTCAACGCTGGGAAGGCGGGGTGCATTCCGGTTAGGTGCCCGTGGCAACGGTGCTTGCATTCTGCTGGCAAGTGGGGTAGACACGCGTGGGGTTTTGCCGTATCGTAGATATTTGCGTCTTCCCTGTTTACCTTCAGCCTTCATATAGCGGTGGGCTTAGCCTGTTAGCTGTTCCATCAATGTGCCGTGAACAACGTCACCAGCATGGGCAGAACCAGGTTCCGGGTCATATAGCGGAACCGGATGGTAGCACTGCGGAGTCACTCCGCAGGGTGAAAAGCGGGGGAGATCTGAAAACGCCTGAAGGTCTGTGGAAGGATCCCTCTTGGTCGCCTCGAGCACCTCTAATAACGAAACCGCTAATACGGCAAGCACCGATGGTGCGACTCGCCGGCTCTCATTCGCAAAGATTCACGAACCTCTTGACGTTCCGAATCTGCTTGCCCTGCAGACGGACAGCTTCGACTGGCTGGTCGGAAATGAACGCTGGCAGGCCCGCGTTGCGAAGGCCGTCGAAGAAGGCGACCTGAGCGTCGCCACCACCTCCGGTCTTTCCGACATCTTCGAAGAGATCTCCCCGATCGAGGACTTCCAGGGCACCATGTCCCTGAGCTTCTCCGATCCGGAGTTCGCTGATCCGAAGTACACCATGGCTGAATGCAAGGACCGGGACGCTACGTACTCGGCACCGCTGTACGTCAAGGCCGAATTCATGAACAACAACACGGGCGAAATCAAGCAGCAGACCGTGTTCATGGGTGACTTCCCGCTGATGACCGAGAAGGGCACCTTCGTCGTCAACGGCACCGAGCGTGTCGTCGTTTCCCAGCTGGTCCGTTCCCCGGGCGCCTACTTTGAGCGCGCCGCCGACAAGACCAGCGACAAGGACATCTTTACCGCAAAGATCATTCCGTCCCGCGGCGCCTGGTTCGAGCTCGAGATCGACAAGCGCGACCAGGTCGGCGTCCGCCTCGACCGCAAGCGCAAGCAGTCGGTCACGGTGCTGCTGAAGGCCCTCGGCTGGACCGAAGGCCAGATCCTCGAGGAGTTCGGCCAGTACGACTCCATGCGTGCAACGCTGGAGAAGGACGCCACCGAAACCCGCGAAGACGCCCTGCTGGACATCTACCGCAAGCTGCGTCCGGGCGAGCCGCCCACAGTCGAGGCTGCCCAGTCCCTGCTGGACAACCTGTACTTCAACTCCAAGCGCTACGATCTGGCCAAGGTTGGCCGCTACAAGATCAACCGCAAGCTCGGCATCGACCGCTCCCTTGGCGACAAGGAAGCCTCGGTCCTGCACGTTGAAGACATCGTGGCCATGATCAAGTTCCTCGTTGCGCTGCACGCCGGCGAGAAGACCCTCATGGGCAAGCGCGACGGTGAAGACCACGAGCTGCGCGTCGAGATCGATGACATCGACCACTTCGGCAACCGCCGCATCCGCGCCGTCGGCGAGCTCATCGAGAACCAGGTCCGCACCGGCCTGTCCCGCATGGAGCGCGTCGTCCGCGAACGCATGACCACGCAGGACGTCGAGGCCATCACGCCGCAGACCCTGATCAACATCCGTCCCGTGGTGGCAGCCATCAAGGAGTTCTTCGGAACCTCCCAGCTGTCCCAGTTCATGGACCAGAACAACCCGCTCTCGGGTCTGACCCACAAGCGCCGCCTGTCCGCGCTTGGCCCGGGTGGTCTGTCCCGTGACCGTGCCGGCATGGAAGTCCGAGACGTCCACCCGTCCCACTACGGACGTATGTGCCCCATCGAAACCCCTGAAGGCCCGAACATTGGTCTGATCGGTTCGCTGGCGTCCTACGGCCGCATCAACCCGTTCGGTTTCATCGAGACGCCGTACCGCCTGGTCAAGGACGGCGTCGTCTCCGACGACGTCCAGTACCTGACGGCCGACGACGAGGCAGAGGTCCTGATCGCACAGGCCAACGCTCCGCTCGACGAGAACAAGCGCTTCGCTGAAGAGACCGTCCTGGTCCGTGCCCGCGGTGGTGGAGGCGAGCCCGTGCTCGTTCCCGCCGCTGACGTTCAGTTCATGGACGTTTCCCCGCGCCAGATGGTGTCGGTGGCAACCGCCCTGATTCCGTTCCTCGAGCACGACGACGCCAACCGTGCACTCATGGGTGCCAACATGCAGCGCCAGGCTGTGCCGCTGGTCCGTTCCGAGGCCCCGTTCGTGGGTACCGGTATGGAGCGTGCTGCCGCCGTCGACGCCGGTGACGTTGTCATCGCGAAGAAGCCCGGTGTGGTCACCGAGGTCTCCGCCGAGCTCGTTGTCATGCTCAACGACGACGGCACGGAGACCAACTACCGCATCAACAAGTTCGCCCGCTCCAACCAGGGCAACTGCTACAACCACCGCGTTCTGGTGAACGAAGGCCAGCGCCTGGAAGTTGGTGGCATCATCGCCGACGGTCCGGCAACGGACCAGGGCGAGCTTGCCCTCGGTAAGAACCTCCTCGTGGCATTCATGTCATGGGAAGGCCACAACTTCGAGGATGCCATCATCCTGTCCCAGCGCATCGTGGCAGAGGACGTCCTTTCCTCCATCCACATCGAGGAGCACGAGATCGATGCCCGCGACACCAAGCTTGGTGCCGAGGAAATCACCCGTGACATCCCCAACGTGTCCGAGGAAGTCCTGGCCGGCCTGGACGAGCGCGGCATCATCCACATCGGTGCCGAGGTTGAAGCCGGCGACATCCTGGTCGGAAAGGTCACCCCGAAGGGTGAAACCGAACTGACCCCGGAAGAGCGCCTGCTGCGCGCCATCTTCGGTGAGAAGTCCCGCGAAGTCCGCGACACCTCCCTGAAGGTTCCGCACGGCGAGTCCGGCACCGTCATCGGCGTGCGCGTCTTCGACCGCGACAACGACGACGAACTGCCCCCGGGCGTCAACCAGCTGGTTCGCGTCTACGTGGCCGCCAAGCGCAAGATCACCGACGGCGACAAGCTTGCCGGCCGCCACGGCAACAAGGGTGTTATCTCCAAGATCCTCCCGGTCGAGGACATGCCCTTCCTTGCCGACGGTACCCCCGTTGACATCGTCCTGAACCCGCTGGGTGTTCCGGGCCGTATGAACGTCGGCCAGGTGCTCGAAACGCACCTCGGCTGGGTTGCCAAGACGGGCTGGAAGATCGAAGGCGAGCCGGAGTGGGCCAAGCAGCTGCCGAACCTGCCGCGCGAGAGTGGCCAGACCACTGTTGCAACGCCGGTCTTCGACGGCGCCCGCGAAGAGGAAATCACTGGGCTGCTGGACTCCACCAACCCGACCCGTGACGGCGAACGCCTGATCAACTCCTCGGGCAAGACGCGCCTGTTCGACGGCCGCTCCGGCGAGCCGTTCCCGGATCCGATCTCGGTCGGCTACATGTACATCCTGAAGCTCCACCACCTGGTGGACGACAAGATCCACGCCCGCTCCACCGGCCCGTACTCCATGATCACGCAGCAGCCGCTGGGTGGTAAGGCACAGTTCGGTGGCCAGCGCTTCGGTGAAATGGAAGTGTGGGCGCTCGAAGCTTATGGCGCCGCCTACACGCTCCAGGAACTGCTCACGATCAAGTCCGATGACATCCACGGCCGTGTGAAGGTCTACGAGGCGATCGTCAAGGGCGAGAACATCCCCGAGCCGGGTGTTCCCGAGTCCTTCAAGGTGTTGATCAAGGAAATGCAGTCGCTGTGCCTGAACGTGGAAGTGCTTTCCACGGACGGAACCACAATTGAAATGCGTGACTCTGATGACGCAGTCTTCACGGCTGCGGAAGAACTGGGCATCGATCTGTCTCGTGCAGAGCCCAGCTCCGTAGAAGAGGTCTAGCAGGGGTCCCGACGGCGGGTGGTGACCACCCGTCGTCGGCCTCTCCCTCTCCCCGTAAACAAGACTTCAGAATTTAGAGAACAAGAGAGAACAGGGACCATATGTCCAGCGAATCCTCCTTCGGCCTCATGCAGATCGGCCTCGCCACCGCGGAAGACATCCGCGGCTGGTCGTACGGCGAGGTTAAGAAGCCGGAAACCATCAACTACCGCACGCTCAAGCCCGAGAAGGACGGCCTCTTCTGCGAGAAGATCTTCGGCCCGTCCCGTGACTGGGAATGCTACTGCGGCAAGTACAAGCGCGTGCGCTTCAAGGGCATCATCTGTGAGCGGTGTGGCGTTGAGGTCACCCGCGCCAAGGTGCGCCGTGAGCGCATGGGCCACATCGAACTGGCTGCTCCCGTAACCCACATCTGGTACTTCAAGGGTGTTCCGTCCCGCTTGGGCTACCTCCTTGACCTGGCTCCGAAGGACCTCGAAAAGGTCATCTACTTCGCCGCCTACATGATCACCAGCGTCGACGAGGAAAACCGGCACGCGGAACTGCCCAACCTGCAGGTTGAGCACGACGTCGAGAAGAAGCAGTTGATCGACAACCGTGACTCCGACATCGCCGCGATCGCCCGCGACCTTGAGAACGAGCTTGCCCGTCTCGAGGGCGAGGGTGCCAAGGCTGCCGACAAGAAGAAGGCACGCGACTCCGCCGACCGCCAGATGGCGAACGTGCGCAAGCGCGCCGACGCCGAGATCGAGCGCCTCGAGCAGGTCTGGGACCGCTTCAAGAACCTGAAGGTCGCCGACCTCGAAGGTGACGAGGGCCTGTACCGCGAGCTGCGTGACCGCTACGGCATGTACTTCGAAGGCTCCATGGGTGCCGAGGCCATCAAGAAGCGTCTTGAGAACTTCGACATGCAGGCCGAGTCCGACAACTTGCGCGACATCATTGCCAACGGCAAGGGCCAGCGCAAGACCCGCGCCCTGAAGCGCCTGAAGGTGGTCAACGCGTTCCTGACCACCAACAACAGCCCGCTCGGCATGGTGCTGGACGCCGTCCCGGTGATCCCGCCGGAACTGCGCCCGATGGTCCAGCTGGACGGTGGCCGCTTCGCGACCTCCGACCTCAACGACCTCTACCGCCGCGTGATCAACCGCAACAACCGACTCAAGCGACTGCTTGACCTGGGTGCTCCGGAGATCATCGTCAACAACGAGAAGCGCATGCTTCAGGAAGCTGTTGACAGCCTCTTCGACAACGGCCGCCGCGGCCGTCCGGTCACCGGACCGGGCAACCGTCCGCTGAAGTCCCTGAGCGACATGCTCAAGGGCAAGCAGGGCCGTTTCCGCCAGAACCTGCTCGGCAAGCGCGTCGACTACTCCGGCCGTTCGGTCATCGTCGTCGGCCCGCAGCTGAAGCTGCACCAGTGTGGCCTGCCCAAGCAGATGGCGCTGGAGCTCTTCAAGCCGTTCGTGATGAAGCGCCTGGTTGACCTCAACCACGCCCAGAACATCAAGTCGGCAAAGCGCATGGTCGAGCGCTACCGTCCGCAGGTCTGGGACGTGCTGGAAGAGATCATCACCGAACACCCGGTGCTGCTCAACCGTGCACCTACCCTGCACCGCCTCGGCATCCAGGCATTCGAGCCGCAGCTTGTTGAAGGCAAGGCCATCCAGCTCCACCCGCTGGTTTGTGGCGCGTTCAACGCTGACTTCGACGGCGACCAGATGGCAGTCCACCTGCCGCTGAGCCCCGAAGCCCAGGCTGAGGCACGCATCCTGATGCTGTCGTCGAACAACATCCTGAAGCCGTCTGACGGCCGTCCGGTGACTCTGCCTTCGCAGGATATGATCATCGGCCTCTACCACCTGACCACCAAGCGTGTGGGTTCAGCCGGTGAAGGCCGGATCTTCGGCTCGGTGTCCGAGGCCATCATGGCGTTCGATGCACACGAGCTGCACCTGAACTCCCAGGTCAAGATCCGTCTTGAGGGCTTCGTTCCTTACGCCGGCTGGGAAGCTCCGGAAGGCTGGGAGCAGGGACAGCCCGCACTGGTGGACACCTCCCTGGGCCAGGTCCTCTTCAACGAGACACTGCCCGAGGACTACCCGTGGGTTGAGGCCGTTGCCGACAAGGGCGAACTGTCCCGCATCGTCAACGACCTCGCAGAGCGCTACCCGAAGGTTGTCACGGCCGCAACGCTGGACAACCTGAAGGACGCCGGTTTCTACTGGGCCACCCGCTCGGGCGTCACCGTCGCCATCTCCGACATCGAGGTTCCGGAAGCCAAGCCGGCCATCCTTGCCGGTTACGAGGAGCGCGCCGCCAAGATCCAGGGCCAGTACGACAAGGGCCTGATCGACGACGACGAGCGTCGCCAGGAACTGATCGAGATCTGGAACAAGGCGACCAACGAGATCGCCCAGGCCATGCGCGACAGCCTGTCGCCGATGAACACCATCAACCGCATGGTGTCCTCCGGTGCACGTGGTAACTGGATGCAGGTCCGCCAGATCGCGGGTATCCGTGGCCTGGTGGCCAACCCGAAGGGTGAAATCATCCCGCGTCCGATCAAGTCCTCCTACCGCGAGGGCCTGTCGGTGCTGGAATACTTCATCGCCACGCACGGTGCACGTAAGGGTCTTGCCGACACCGCGCTGCGTACCGCCAACTCGGGTTACCTGACCCGTCGTCTGGTGGACGTCTCGCAGGACGTCATCGTCCGTGAAGAGGACTGCGGCACCGAACGCGGCCTCGTCACCCCGATCGCCGTGGCTGACGCCAACGGCGAGCTGACCCTGGACGAGAACGTCGAGAACAGCGCCTACGCCCGTACGCTGGCCGTGGACGTCGTCGACTCCAAGGGCAACGTCCTGGCTCCGGCCGGCACCGACTGCGGTGACGTCGTGATCGCTGAGCTGTTCGCAGCCGGCATCACCGAGGTCAAGGTCCGCTCCGTGCTCACCTGTGAGTCCAGCGTCGGAACCTGTGCCCTGTGCTACGGCCGTTCGCTGGCCACCGGCAAGACCGTGGACATCGGTGAAGCTGTGGGCATCATCGCCGCACAGTCCATCGGTGAGCCCGGTACCCAGCTGACCATGCGTACGTTCCACACCGGTGGTGCTGTGTCCGCCAGCGGTGGCGACGACATCACCCAGGGTCTGCCCCGTATCCAGGAGCTCTTCGAAGCCCGTACCCCGAAGGGTGTGGCGCCGATTGCGGAAGCGGCCGGCCGCATCACCATCGAGGAATCCGAGCGTCAGATGCGCCTGGTGATCACTCCGGACGACGGTTCCGAAGAGATCGCCTACCCGGTCCTGCGCCGGTCGCGTCTCCTGATCGAGGACGGCCAGCACGTGTCGGTGGGCCAGAAGCTCATCAACGGTCCGGTCGACCCGAAGCAGGTCCTGCGCATCATGGGCCCGCGTGCCGCACAGAAGTTCCTCGTGGACGAAGTGCAGGGCGTGTACCGCAGCCAGGGCATTGGCATCCACGACAAGCACGTGGAAGTCATCGTCCGGCAGATGCTGCGCCGCGTCACGGTCATCGAATCCGGCGACTCCGACCTGCTCCCGGGTGAGCTGGCCGAGCGCAGCCGCTTCGAGGACGCCAACCGCCGCGTTGTATCCGAGGGCAAGACTCCGGCTTCCGGACGTCCCGAGCTCATGGGTATCACCAAGGCGTCGCTGGCCACCGAGTCCTGGCTGTCCGCGGCATCCTTCCAGGAGACCACCCGCGTCCTGACGCAGGCGGCCATGGAAGGCAAGAGCGATCCTCTGCTCGGCCTCAAGGAGAACGTCATCATCGGTAAGCTGATCCCGGCCGGCACGGGTCTCCCGCGCTACACCGAGATCACGGTGGAACCGACTGAAGAAGCAAAGGCCAACCTGTTCACCGGCCCGAGCGCATTCAGCGATTTCTCCTACGACACGCTGGGCGGCGACGGAGCTCCTGAGTTCCACGCCATCCCGCTGGATGACTACGACCTGGGCAACGACTTCCGGTAACGGGCACGTCAACGCTTCGATCAAAGGATGGTCCCTCACCGCAAGGTGGGGGACCATCCCCTTTAAGCCGCCGATTAAGGCTTGGCGGCCGTCCATGTTAGACTGGATACCAATTGTTATTGTGGCAGTGGATGAGTGCGCCGGCTGAGCTGAAAGGCTAAGCCAGAGCGACGTTTCCGGTTTGCAGGGTTCTTGTGCAACGTATGCCACATTTTCGCATGCCTAGGGACAGTTGCGGCCGCGAGCTGCAGTGGTCTCCGTATGCGAATCCGACATCAAGGCTTCGCCTCAGCTGCTCTGGAGACTTCTTCAAAGCTCGGGCGGCGAGGCAAAGAAACAGGAGAGCGGCTGTCAGAGGCCGCTCCGGATAAAACGGAGAACACGAAAGTGCCTACGATTAACCAGCTGGTCCGCAAGGGCCGCACGCCGAAGGTCTCAAAGACCAAGGCTCCCGCGCTTAAGGGCAGCCCGATGCGCCGCGGTGTCTGCACCCGCGTCTACACCACCACCCCGAAGAAGCCGAACTCGGCTCTGCGTAAGGTTGCACGTGTGCGCCTCAACGGTGGCATTGAAGTTACCGCCTACATCCCCGGTGTTGGCCACAACCTCCAGGAGCACTCCATTGTGCTCGTCCGTGGTGGTCGTGTGAAGGACCTCCCCGGCGTCCGCTACAAGATCGTCCGCGGTGCCCTCGATACCCAGGGTGTCAAGAACCGTAAGCAGGCACGCAGCCGCTACGGCGCAAAGATGGAGAAGAAGTAATATGCCTCGCAAGGGTCCGGCCCCGAAGCGGCCGCTCGTATCAGATCCCGTCTACGGCTCCCCGCTGGTCACCCAGCTGATCAACAAGGTGCTGGTTGACGGCAAGAAGTCCACCGCAGAGCGCATCGTTTACGGTGCCCTCGAAGGTGCACGCGCGAAGTCCGGCGGCGACCCCGTTGCTGCCCTCAAGAAGGCCATGGACAACGTCAAGCCTTCCCTCGAGGTCCGCTCCCGCCGTGTCGGTGGCGCCACCTACCAGGTTCCGGTTGAGGTCAAGCCGGGCCGCTCCACCGCCCTCGCCCTGCGTTGGCTGGTTGGCTACTCCAAGGCCCGCCGCGAAAAGACGATGACCGAGCGTCTCCAGAACGAAATCCTGGATGCCTCGAACGGTCTCGGTGCCGCTGTGAAGCGTCGCGAAGACACCCACAAGATGGCCGAGTCCAACAAGGCCTTCGCCCACTACCGCTGGTAAAACTTCCCGTACGCCGCCGGCTCAGACGAGCCGGCGGCGAACGCGTAGTCCATCCGAAAGGGAGACACCGTGGCACAGGACGTGCTTACAGACCTTAGTAAGGTCCGCAACATCGGCATCATGGCCCACATCGATGCCGGCAAGACCACCACCACCGAGCGCATTCTGTTCTACACAGGTGTGAACCACAAGATTGGCGAAACGCACGACGGCGCTTCGACCACTGACTGGATGGAACAGGAAAAGGAACGCGGCATCACCATCACGTCTGCCGCCGTGACCTGCTTCTGGGAAAACAACCAGATCAACATCATTGACACCCCGGGCCACGTGGACTTCACGGTTGAGGTTGAGCGCTCCCTGCGCGTCCTCGACGGTGCAGTTGCCGTCTTCGATGGCAAGGAAGGCGTTGAGCCGCAGTCCGAAACCGTTTGGCGCCAGGCTGACAAGTACAACGTTCCGCGTATCTGCTTCGTCAACAAGATGGACAAGCTGGGTGCTGACTTCTACTTCACCGTAGACACCATCATCAGCCGCCTCGGCGCCAAGCCGCTGGTCATGCAGCTGCCCATCGGTGCCGAGAACGACTTCATCGGCGTCGTGGACCTGCTCTACATGCGCGCACTGGTGTGGCCCGGCGATGCCAAGGGTGACGTCACCATGGGCGCCAAGTACGAAATCCGCGAGATCCCGGAAGACCTCAAGGCCAAGGCCGAGGAATACCGTTCAACCCTCGTGGAGACCGTTGCAGAGGCCTCCGAAGAACTCATGGAGAAGTACCTCGAAGGTGAAGAACTCACCATCGACGAACTCAAGGCCGGCATCCGCAAGATGACGATCAACTCCGAGCTCTACCCGGTGTTCTGTGGTTCCGCGTTCAAGAACCGTGGCGTTCAGCCGATGCTCGATGCAGTCGTCGACTACCTGCCAAACCCGCTCGACGTCCCGCCGATGATCGGTCACGATCCCCGCGACGAAGAGAAGGAACTGACCCGCAAGCCGTCCGCCGAAGAGCCGTTCTCGGCCCTCGCGTTCAAGATTGCTGCGCACCCGTTCTTCGGCCAGCTCACCTTCATCCGCGTGTATTCCGGTCACGTGGAAGCAGGCGCCCAGGTGGTCAACTCCACCAAGGGCAAGAAGGAGCGCATCGGCAAGCTGTTCCAGATGCACGCCAACAAGGAAATGCCCGTTGAGGGCGCTACCGCCGGCCACATCTACGCAGCGATCGGTCTGAAGGACACCACCACGGGCGACACCCTGTGCGACTCCGCCAACCAGATCGTTCTCGAGTCCATGAGCTTCCCGGAGCCCGTGATCTCGGTTGCCATCGAGCCGAACACCAAGGGTGACCAGGAGAAGCTCTCCACGGCTATCCAGAAGCTCTCCGCTGAGGACCCGACCTTCCAGGTCTCCCTCAACGAAGACACCGGCCAGACCATCATCGCCGGCATGGGCGAGCTCCACCTGGACATCCTGGTGGACCGCATGCGCCGCGAATTCAAGGTCGAGGCAAACGTTGGCAAGCCGCAGGTTGCTTACCGCGAAACCATCAAGCGTGCTGTAGAGCGTCACGACTACACGCACAAGAAGCAGACCGGTGGTTCGGGCCAGTTCGCAAAGATCCAGATCGCGATCGAGCCGCTGGACACTGCGGAAGGCGAGCTGTACGAGTTCGAGAACAAGGTCACCGGTGGCCGCGTTCCGCGCGAGTACATCCCGTCGGTCGACGCCGGTATCCAGGACGCACTGAATGACGGTGTCCTGGCCGGTTACCCGGTTGTTGGCATCAAGGCAACGCTGGTTGACGGCGCCTACCACGATGTTGACTCCTCGGAAATGGCGTTCAAGATCGCCGGCCGTATGGCTTTCAAGGAAGCTGCACGCAAGGCGAACCCTGTTCTGCTCGAACCGCTGATGGATGTTGAGGTCCGCACCCCTGAGGAATACATGGGTGAAGTTATCGGTGACCTCAACTCCCGCCGTGGCCAGATGCAGTCCATGGAGGATGCCCAGGGCGTCAAGGTTGTCCGCGCACACGTACCGCTGTCCGGCATGTTCGGCTACATCGGTGACCTGCGTTCGAAGACCCAGGGCCGCGCTGTGTACTCCATGACGTTCAACAGCTACGCCGAGGTCCCGAAGGCAGTTGCCGACGAGATCATCCAGAAGTCCCGCGGCGAATAGTCCCCAGGACTGTCCACGCGACAAGCTGAAAAACCGGGTGCGTTTCCCCTGCGGAACACACCTAGTGCGGATGGCCGGGACTCTGGTTCCGGCCCGGTTCCGGCCATCAGCACGAACAGGCTCTAGGCACTAGTATTAGTTCCTGAATCTGCAATTTCATCAATCCAAAGCCCCCAAGTAGACTTACTGGAGTTTCTGCCGCGATAAGCGCGGTCGAAGGTAAGCCATTTGAAAAACGTTCTAGGAGGAACCTGTGGCAAAGGCAAAGTTCGAGCGGACTAAGCCGCACGTTAACATCGGTACCATTGGTCACGTTGACCACGGTAAGACGACGTTGACGGCCGCCATTTCCAAGGTGCTGTACGACAAGTACCCGACTCTCAACGAGAAGCGTGACTTCGCGTCGATCGACTCTGCTCCGGAAGAGCGTCAGCGCGGCATTACCATCAACATCTCCCACGTTGAGTACCAGACCGAGAAGCGCCACTACGCACACGTAGACGCCCCGGGTCACGCTGACTACATCAAGAACATGATCACCGGTGCTGCTCAGATGGACGGCGCAATCCTCGTGGTTGCCGCTACTGACGGCCCGATGGCTCAGACCCGCGAGCACGTTCTGCTCGCCCGCCAGGTTGGTGTTCCCTACCTGCTGGTCGCGCTGAACAAGGCAGACATGGTTGACGACGAGGAACTCCTCGACCTCGTTGAAATGGAAGTTCGTGAGCTCCTGAGCTCGCAGGGCTTCGATGGCGACGAAGCACCGGTTGTCCGCGTTTCCGGCCTGAAGGCCCTGGAAGGCGACCCGGAGTGGGTCAAGTCCGTTGAGGACCTGATGGCTGCTGTCGACGAGTCCGTTCCGGACCCCGTACGTGACCGCGACAAGCCGTTCCTGATGCCGATCGAAGACGTCTTCACGATCACCGGTCGTGGCACGGTTGTGACGGGTCGCGCCGAGCGCGGTACCCTCGCCATCAACTCCGAGGTCGAGATCGTCGGTATCCGCCCGGTCCAGAAGACCACCGTTACCGGTATCGAGATGTTCCACAAGCAGCTCGACGAAGCATGGGCCGGCGAGAACTGTGGCCTCCTGCTCCGCGGTCTGAAGCGCGACGACGTCGAGCGTGGCCAGGTTGTCGTCAAGCCGGGTTCCATCACCCCGCACACCGACTTCGAGGCTAACGTCTACATCCTCTCCAAGGACGAAGGCGGACGTCACAACCCGTTCTACTCGAACTACCGCCCGCAGTTCTACTTCCGTACCACGGACGTAACCGGCGTTATCACCCTGCCGGAAGGCACGGAAATGGTTATGCCTGGCGACAACACTGAGATGACCGTTGCGCTCATCCAGCCGATCGCTATGGAAGAGGGCCTCGGCTTCGCTATCCGCGAAGGCGGCCGCACCGTTGGTTCGGGACGTGTCACCAAGATCATCAAGTAACTCTTGCTGATCGCGGGCCGGTTACCGGCCTGATCTTCGAAAACAGCCCCGCTGCTTCTGGCAGCGGGGCTGTTTTTGTACCAGCAGTTCCTGCCGGTGGACGCGCCCTGCCCTGATATGGTTGGTGCTCGCGACAGACTCGCGCAAAAGAGAGGAACATCATGGGTTGGCTAATTTTCCTGCTGGTGGTTGCCGCCGTGGTGGTGGGCGTGGTTTGGGCGAAGAAGCACTTCCGCCACGAGATTGAACGGGCCAAGCGGATCAGCCGGGCGAACAAGAACCAGTAGCTCGGGGTCTCCCAATTGGGGCCGGCTCACGCACCGGTCTGCCCTCAGGCCGTCCGCGCCCGTGCCCGGCTGAGTGCCTGCAGCCAGTAGAAGGATTTCTTGGGCGTCCGTTTCAGGGTGTCAAAGTCCACGTGCACCAGGCCGAAGCGCTGTGAATACCCGGCGGCCCATTCAAAGTTGTCCATGAACGTCCAGACGAAGTAGCCGAGCAGCTGCACGTCGTGCGCGATGCCGCCGGGCGCAGTGGCATTCATCGCCTGGTCGAGGTGGTGTGCCAGGTAGTCGATCCGCCCCGAGTCCGCGATGGGGCCGGTGACATGCTCGGGCTCCGGAAAGCTTGCGCCGCTCTCGGTGATGTAAACCGGCGGCAAGGCCGGCCCGTACCTGTCCTTGAGCTCCCGCAGCAGGATGCCCAGATGCTCCGGTGCCACCGGCCAGCCGAATCCGGTGGTGCCGTATTCGGGGAAGGCCGCCAGATGGAACGGCACCCGCGCCATGGCCTGCGCATTGCCTGCCGGGGTGTCCGTGGGTCCCTGCCCGGCGGCGACACGGACGGGGTAGTAATAGTTCACCCCGTAGAAGTCGATCGGCTGGCTGATCAGGCGGAGGTCGTCGTCGGACGTCCGGGACAAAAACCTGAACCAGGGGCGGGCGGCAAGCGGTGGGGCGGGGTAGCGCCCCAGGAGGATGGGATCGGCGTACACGCGGTTGAGGACTAGGTCGAAGACCTTGGCCAGCAGCCTGTCCGCCCGCCGCCCGGTGGCAGGGCGTACTGGGGAGTGCAGGTTGGTGACGCCGACGGTCCCGGCAACGCCCGCGGCGCGCAGGGCCTGGACCGCAAGCCCGTGGCCGAGCAGCTGGTGGTGGACCGAGGGCAGCGCCTTGAACAGCAGGTCGCGGCCGGGGGCATGGACGCCGAGCGCGTAGCCATTCAGCGTGACGGATACCGGCTCGTTGAGCGTGACCCACTGCGCTACCCGGTCACCAAGCCTCTTGCCGGCGGCCGCCGCGTACTCGGCGAAGCGTTCGGCCGTGGCGCGGGTCATCCACCCGCCTTCGCGCTCCAGGGGGAGGGGAGTGTCCCAGTGGTAGAGCGTGGCCATGGGGGCGATGCCGGCCGCCAGCAGCAGGTCCACCAGCCGGTCGTAGAAGTCCAGGCCCCGCTGGTTGGCGGCGCCGCGGCCCTCCGGGTGGATCCTGGGCCATGAGATTGAGAAGCGGTAGGAGTCGATGCCGAGTTCACGCATGAGGGCTACGTCCTCGGGCACGCGGTTATAGTGGTCACAGGCCACTTCCGGCGAATGCCCGTTGAGGATGTTGCCCGGTGTGGCCGCAAAGGCGTCCCAGCCCGAGGGCCCGCGGCCGTCCGCGGCAAGGGCGCCTTCGATCTGGAAGGCGGCGGCAGCGACGCCCAGGGTGAAATCCGGGCGCAAGCGTCCGGCGAGGTTCTGCACTGAATCTGCGCCGAGCGCGCCTTTGCCGGCGTCGGCGTCCTGCACGGCCATTTACCCATCATCCAACCGATGATTGCCGGCGGCAATGACCGGTTCGGCCGGGCGGGCCGGCAGGAACGGTGGCCGGCGGGGGCCCGATTCGCATCCTGCGATAAATTCCGGCATACTAGGTGAGTTGTTCAAGCGCTTCTTCGCGTCCCGATCCGGATAATGCCGGGTGTCAGGGTCCAGGCTGAAGCCCAAACATAACCCAACCCCCCAAGGAAATGCGGGCTCGTGTGTTTTGCATAGCGCGACACGCCCGACCGCGGGGGTCGGTTACGCCGGCAGGTTGAGGAACCCGGATTCATCCGGATTCAGCTTGTGCGGCGGGTGGTAGTTACGACTTCAAATGCTTCGGCAGCCACATGCAACACGCAAGTAAACAGAGCAGCACTTACTGAAAGAGAGTCAGGCGACATGGCGGGACAAAAAATCCGCATCCGGCTGAAGTCATACGACCACGAGGTCATTGACGTTTCAGCACGGAAGATCGTTGAGACGGTCACGCGCGCAGGCGCAACGGTAGTCGGCCCCGTGCCGCTGCCCACGGAGAAGAACGTGTACTGCGTTATCCGCTCTCCGCACAAGTACAAGGACAGCCGCGAGCACTTTGAAATGCGCACGCACAAGCGTCTGATCGACATCATCGACCCCACGCCCAAGGCTGTTGACTCGCTCATGCGTCTCGACCTGCCGGCCGACGTGAACATCGAAATCAAGCTGTAGGGAGGTGCTGAGAGACTATGACCGCAACCCGTAACGTAAAGGGCCTGCTGGGCACGAAGCTCGGCATGACCCAGGTCTGGGACGAGAACAACAAGCTCATCCCCGTCACTGTTGTCCAGGCTGACTCGAACGTCATCACCCAGCTGCGTAACGCAGAGACTGATGGCTACGTCGCCGTTCAGATCGGCTACGGCCAGATCGATCCCCGCAAGGTCACCAAGCCGCTGGCTGGTCACTTTGAAAAGGCAGGCGTCACGCCTCGCCGCCACGTCGTAGAACTGCGCACCGCAGATGCTGACTCTTACGAGCTGGGCCAGGAGCTTTCTGTTGAGCTCTTCGAAGCCGGCCAGAAGATCGACGTCGTTGGCACCACCAAGGGTAAGGGCTTCGCCGGTGTTATGAAGCGTCACGGCTTCCACGGCGTTGGAGCTTCCCACGGTGCCCACAAGAACCACCGTAAGCCCGGTTCTATCGGTGGTGCATCCACCCCGAGCCGCGTCTTCAAGGGCATGAAAATGGCCGGCCGCATGGGCGCCGTTCGTCACACCACGCTGAACCTCACGGTCCACGCGGTTGACGTCGAGAAGTCGCTGCTCCTGATCAAGGGCGCCGTTCCCGGTGCCCGCGGCCAGGTCGTACTCGTACGCACCGCCGTGAAGGGAGCCTAGTTCAATGGCTAACACTGTCAAGGTTGACCTGCCTGCAGAGATCTTCGACGTTCAGACCAACGTGCCGCTGCTGCACCAGGTCGTCGTTGCGCAGCTCGCTGCTGCTCGCCAGGGTACCCACAAGACCAAGACCCGCGCCGAAGTTTCCGGTGCAGGCCGCAAGCCGTTCAAGCAGAAGGGCACCGGCCGCGCCCGTCAGGGTTCGATCCGTGCTCCGCACATGACCGGCGGTGGCATCGTCCACGGGCCCACCCCGCGTGACTACAGCCAGCGGACCCCGAAGAAGATGATTGCTGCTGCACTGCGCGGCGCTCTCTCTGACCGCGCCCGCAACGGCCGCGTCCACGTCGTCTCTGAACTGGTTGCCGGCGACAAGCCGTCCTCCAAGGCAGCACTGGCAGCCCTGCGCGAAGTCTCCGAGCGCAAGAACCTGCTGGTCGTCATCGAGCGCGCGAACGACGTTGCTGCACTGTCCGTGCGCAACCTTCCCGAAGTTCACGTCCTGTACGTGGACCAGCTGAACACCTACGACGTCCTCGTTTCCGACGACGTAGTCTTCACCAAGGCTGCCTACGAAGCATTTGTTGCTGACAAGGCTGCAAAGAACGAGGAGGATGCCAAGTGAGCGCAGCCACCATCAAAGACCCGCGCGACGTCGTGCTTGCACCCGTCGTCTCGGAAAAGAGCTACGGCCTGATCGACGAGGGCAAGTACACCTTCCTGGTGGACCCCCGCTCGAACAAGACCGAGATCAAGCTGGCCGTGGAGAAGATTTTCTCCGTCAAGGTCGAATCGATCAACACCATCAACCGTGCCGGTAAGCGCAAGCGCACCAAATTCGGATGGGGCACCCGCAAGAACACCAAGCGTGCCATTGTGACCCTCAAAGAAGGCACTATCGACATCTTCGGCGGTCCGCTCGCGTAGCGGAGACCACTTTAACGAGGAAATAAATTATGGGAATCCGTAAATACAAGCCGACTACGCCGGGCCGTCGCGGCTCGAGCGTAGCTGACTTCACCGAAATCACGCGGTCGACGCCGGAAAAGTCGTTGGTACGTCCGCTGCCCAAAAAGGGCGGCCGCAACAACACCGGTAAGATCACCACCCGTCACAAGGGTGGTGGACACAAGCGCCAGTACCGTCTGATCGACTTCCGTCGCCACGACAAGGACGGCGTCAACGCCCGCGTTGCCGAAATCGAGTACGATCCGAACCGCACGGCTCGCATCGCCCTCCTGCACTACGTTGATGGCACCAAGCGTTACATCATCGCCCCGAACAAGCTCTCGCAGGGCGACTTCGTGGAGGCCGGCGCCAACGCTGACATCAAGCCTGGCAACAACCTTCCCCTGCGCAACATCCCCGTGGGTACCGTTATCCACGCGGTGGAGCTGCGCCCGGGCGGCGGTGCCAAGATGGCCCGTTCCGCCGGTGCTTCTGTTCAGCTCGTCGCCAAGGAAGGCCGTTTCGCCCAGCTGCGTCTGCCCTCCGGCGAAATCCGCAACGTTGACGTGCGCTGCCGCGCCACGATCGGCGAGGTCGGCAACGCCGAGCAGTCGAACATCAACTGGGGCAAGGCTGGCCGTATGCGGTGGAAGGGCGTTCGCCCGACCGTCCGTGGTGTCGCCATGAACCCGGTTGACCACCCGCACGGTGGTGGTGAAGGTAAGACCTCCGGTGGCCGTCACCCGGTCAACCCGAACGGTAAGCCTGAAGGCCGCACCCGCCGCCCCAACAAAGAGAGCGACAAGCTTATTGTTCGTCGCCGTCGTACTGGCAAGAACAAGCGATAGGAGCCTGGACACATGCCACGCAGCCTGAAAAAAGGTCCTTTCGTTGACCAGCACCTCTTTGTGAAGGTCGCAAGGGAAAACGAAAAGGGCACCAAGAACGTCATCAAGACCTGGTCCCGCCGCTCGATGATCATCCCCGACATGCTCGGGCACACGATCGCCGTGCACGACGGACGCAAGCACATCCCGGTGTTTGTCACCGAGTCGATGGTCGGGCACAAGCTCGGCGAATTCGCTCCCACGCGGACATTCCGCGGCCATGTCAAGGACGACCGTAAGGGCAAGCGCCGCTAGGCGCCTGCACTTACGTCAAAGACGAGAGAAGGAAAGCAATGGAAGCCAAGGCAATTGCGCGCCACATCCGCGTAACGCCTATGAAGGCCCGGCGCGTCGTCAACCTTGTTCGTGGAAAGCAAGCGAACGAGGCTCTGGCAATTCTGAAGTTTGCCCCCCAGGCAGCTTCGGAGCCGGTATTCAAGGTAGTTCAGTCGGCAATCTCCAACGCCCGGGTCCTCGCGGACCGCGACGGTGTTGCGTTCGACGAAGGTGACCTCATCATCAGCGAAGCGTTTGTTGATGAAGGCCCGACCATGAAGCGGTTCCAGCCGCGTGCTCAGGGTCGTGCATTTCAGATCAAGAAGCGCACCAGCCACATCACCGTGGTAGTCGCTACCCCGGAGAAAGAGGAGGCTCGCTAAGTGGGACAGAAAGTAAACCCGCACGGGTTCCGACTCGGCATCACCACCGATCACGTATCGCACTGGTTCGCTGACAGCACCAAGTCCGGCCAGCGGTACAAGGACTTCGTTCGCGAAGACATCCGTATCCGCCAGCTCATGTCCACGGGCATGGAGCGCGCCGGCATCGCCAAGGTCGAGATCGAGCGCACCCGTGACCGTGTCCGCGTGGACATCCACACGGCACGTCCGGGCATCGTCATCGGCCGCCGCGGCGCCGAGGCAGACCGCATCCGTGGCGAGCTCGAAAAGCTCACCGGCAAGCAGGTCCAGCTGAACATCCTCGAGGTCAAGAACCCCGAGATGGAAGCCCAGCTTGTTGCCCAGGGTGTTGCAGAGCAGCTGACTTCCCGCGTGGCTTTCCGCCGTGCGATGAAGAAGGCCATGCAGTCCGCACAGCGTGCCGGTGCCAAGGGTATCCGTATCGCTTGCTCGGGCCGTCTGGGTGGCGCAGAAATGTCCCGCTCGGAGTTCTACCGCGAAGGCCGTGTGCCCCTGCACACCCTCCGCGCGAACATCGACTACGGCTTCTACGAAGCCAAGACCACCTTCGGCCGCATCGGCGTGAAGGTCTGGATCTACAAGGGTGACGTCACCTCCAAGGAACTGGCTCAGCAGGCAGCTGCTGCTCCGTCCCGTGGCCGCTCCGGCGACCGTCCGGGCCGCCCGGGTGGCGCTGACCGTGGTGACCGCCGCCGTCGTAACGACCGTCCGGCAGCCGACGCAGCACCTGCTGCTGCAGCTCCGGCAGCCGAGGCAGCAGCACCGGCACAGGCAGCAGAAGGAGGACAGGCTTAAATGCTTATCCCACGTCGAGTCAAGCACCGTAAGCAGCACCACCCGGGTCGTTCCGGCGCTGCCACGGGCGGTACCAAGGTCTCCTTCGGTGAGTACGGCATCCAGGCCCTGAGCCCGGCATACGTCACGAACCGTCAGATCGAATCTGCCCGTATCGCGATGACCCGCCACATCAAGCGTGGCGGTAAGGTCTGGATCAACATCTACCCGGACCGTCCGCTGACCAAGAAGCCTGCCGAAACCCGCATGGGTTCCGGTAAGGGTTCGCCGGAGTGGTGGGTCGCCAACGTCAAGCCGGGTCGGGTTCTCTTCGAACTCTCCGGTGTCAATGAAGAGGTAGCTCGCGAGGCCCTGCGCCTGGCAATCCACAAGCTGCCGTTGAAGGCACGCATTGTGCGTCGCGAAGGTGGTGAGTAGAAATGGCAGTAGGGTCGAAGGATCTCGCACCCGCACAGCTGGACGGTTTCGACAACGAGCGTCTCGTTGAGGAGCTCCGCAAGTCCAAGGAAGAGCTGTTCAACCTGCGTTTCCAGTCCGCCACCGGACAGCTGGAGAACCACGGTCGTCTGCGCGCGGTAAAGAAGGACATCGCACGCATCTACACCGTTCTCCGTGAGCGCGAGCTGGGCATTCGTGCCGAGGTTGCCGCACCGGTTGTGGAAGCCAAGGAAGAAAAGAAGTCCAAGAAGTCTGCAGCTAAGAAGGCTGAAAAGCCGGCCGAGGCTGAGACCGAGGAGGACGCCAAGTGAGTGAAAAGGACGAGAACGTGACGGAAACTGCTACGGCAGCTACGGCTGAGCAGCGCGGTTACCGTAAGACGCGTCGCGGCTACGTGGTCTCTGACAAGATGGACAAGACCATCGTTGTTCAGGTTGAAGACCGCGTGAAGCACGCCCTGTACGGCAAGGTCATCCGCCGCACCTCCAAGGTCAAGGCCCACGACGAGCAGAACACTGCCGGCATCGGCGACCTGGTTGTCATCGCCGAGACCCGCCCGCTGTCCGCCACCAAGAACTGGCGGCTCGTGGAGATCCTCGAGAAGGCTAAGTAACACCTGCGGCATCGCCTTTGGCGGCTGTACGGGAAACCCCCGTTCCCTTTGGGAGCGGGGGTTTCCGCGTTAAGCGGGCACCGTCCGACGGCGTCGGCCGGGTACGTGTGGGAAGCGTCCGACGGCGGCTGGCCGGGCGTGCGGGGGAGTGGATCGGCCCCTGCCGGTTGTGATATGGGGGATGCCGGGCAACTGTGCTAGGATATTGAGTTTGTATGGCGCCTGTTGTGCGCCGACAGCAAACCTCGTAAACAATCGTGCCACGGCATAGTGCCCCCCTGCGCCTCCAAGGACTGGGAGGCAACTGTTTGTGGCACGGGCGTTTAGGCCTGGTCTGGCAAAATCCAGTCAGGTCAAGAGACACCCCGATCAACCGTTCCGCAAGGCTCATTCCGTAGGAAGATTTTCGGTCTGAGAACCGGCGCGACGCAAGGAGTAAATAGTGATTCAGCAGGAGTCGCGACTCAAGGTCGCCGACAACACGGGTGCTAAGGAAATCCTTACCATTCGCGTTCTCGGTGGATCTGGCCGTCGCTACGCAGGCATTGGCGACGTCATCGTCGCAACCGTCAAGGATGCAATTCCGGGCGGAAACGTAAAGAAGGGCGACGTCGTCAAGGCTGTCATCGTCCGTACCAAGAAGGAACGCCGCCGTGCGGATGGTTCCTACATCAAGTTTGACGAGAACGCAGCCGTCATCCTGAAGAACGACGGTGACCCCCGCGGTACCCGTATCTTCGGACCGGTTGGTCGTGAGCTCCGTGACAAGAAGTTCATGAAGATCGTTTCTCTGGCTCCGGAGGTGCTCTAGTCCATGGCTAAGATCAAAAAGGGTGACCTGGTTCAGGTCATCACTGGCGCCAAGGCTGAGCGCGGCGGCGACCGTGGCAAGCAGGGCAAGGTCCTGCGCGTGTTCCCGGACACCAACCGCGTGCTGGTTGAGGGTATCAACCGCGTAACCAAGCACACCAAGGTCGGCCAGTCGCAGCGCGGCACCAAGACCGGCGGCATCGAGGTTGTCGAGGCTCCGATCCACGTTTCCAACGTGGCTCTCGTTGACCCGTCCACCAAGAAGCCGACCCGCGTTGGTTTCCGCCTCGACACCGTAGAGAAGGACGGCGTCAAGAAGACCGTCCGCATCCGCGTGGCCAAGAGCTCCGGGAAGGACATCTAATGACTGAGACTCTCGAGACTCCGGCAACGAAGATCGTTCCTCGTCTGAAGACCAAGTACGCCGATTCCATCAAGAGCGCGCTTCTTGAGGAATTCAAGTACGAGAACGTGAACCAGGTTCCCCGTCTGGTCAAGGTTGTAGTGAACATGGGTGTTGGAGATGCCGCCAAGGACTCCAAGCTGATCGACGGCGCTGTCCGCGACCTCACCCTGATCACCGGCCAGAAGCCGCAGGTCACCAAGGCCCGCAAGTCGATCGCCCAGTTCAAGCTGCGCGAAGGCATGCCCATTGGTGCACACGCAACCCTGCGTGGCGACCGCATGTGGGAATTCGTGGACCGTCTGGTCACGCTGGCTCTGCCCCGTATCCGCGACTTCCGCGGCCTCAGCGGCAAGCAGTTTGATGGCAACGGCAACTACACCTTCGGTCTGACCGAGCAGGTTATGTTCCACGAGATCGACCAGGACTCCATCGACCGCACCCGCGGTATGGACATCACGGTTGTGACCACCGCCAAGACCGACGACGAAGGCCGCGCGCTGCTCAAGGCGCTTGGTTTCCCGTTCAAAACCGAAGCTTAATTAACTACGTAAAAGGTCCGGCCGCCGGGGTGTTGAACCACGACGGCGGAAACCGTTACGAGGAAGGGCAAGTGCCCAAATGACAATGACAGATCCTGTCGCAGATATGCTTACGCGCCTGCGTAACGCAAACTCGGCATACCACGATTCCGTGTCTATGCCTTACAGCAAGCTCAAGGCTCGCGTTGCTGACATCCTCAAGGCCGAAGGCTTCATCGCCGGCTGGAAGGAAGAGGACGCTGAAGTCGGCAAGAAGCTGACCCTCGAGCTCAAGTTCGGTCCGAACCGCGAGCGTTCAATCGCGGGTGTCCGTCGTATTTCCAAGCCGGGTCTCCGCGTTTACGCGAAGTCCACCAACCTGCCGCACGTGCTGGGTGGCCTGGGTATCGCAATCCTGTCCACCTCTTCCGGCCTCCTGACTGACAAGCAGGCCGGCAAGAAGGGCGTGGGCGGCGAAGTCCTCGCTTACGTCTGGTAACGGGAAAGGAAGAGAATAATGTCACGTATTGGACGTCTCCCCATCACCGTTCCTGCCGGCGTTGAGGTCAAGGTTGACGGCTCTGTCGTCAGCGTCAAGGGTTCCAAGGGCGAGCTGACCCACACTGTGGCCAGCCCGATCGAGGTAGCGCTGGAAGACAGCACCCTGACCGTCACCCGCCCGAACGACGAGCGCGCCTCGCGCTCGCTCCACGGCCTGACCCGCACCCTGATCGCCAACATGATCCAGGGCGTCACCGCAGGTTACGAGAAGAAGCTCGAAATCGTCGGTACCGGTTACCGTGTTCAGGCCAAGGGTTCTGACCTTGAGTTCGCTCTCGGCTACAGCCACCCGGTCAACGTTTCGGCTCCGGCCGGCATCACCTTTGCAGTAGAGGGGCCGACCAAGCTCTCTGTCTCAGGCATCAACAAGCAGCAGGTCGGCGAGGTTGCTGCCAACATTCGCAAGCTGCGCAAGCCTGACCCGTACAAGGGCAAGGGCATTCGCTACGCGGGCGAAGTCATCCGCCGCAAGGTCGGAAAGGCTGGTAAGTAACCATGGCCATCGCCATTAACAAGAAGCGTACGAACAAGAGCAAGTCTGCTTCGCGCAGCCGCCGCCAGCTTCGTATCCGCAAGCGCATCTCCGGAACGGCTGTACGTCCTCGCCTGGTCGTCAACCGCTCCGCACGCCACGTATTTGTCCAGGTTGTCGATGACACCATTGGCCAGACCGTAGCGAGCGCGTCCACTCTGGAAGCTGACCTTCGTGCATTCGACGGTGACAAGACCGCCAAGGCCAAGCGCGTTGGCGAGCTCGTAGCCGAGCGTGCCAAGGCTGCCGGTGTCGAAGCTGTTGTCTTCGACCGTGGTGGTAACAAGTACCACGGCCGGATCGCCGCCGTCGCTGACGGTGCACGCGAAGGTGGGCTGTCACTGTGACCGAAGCAAACAAGGAAAAGGACACTGTGTCTGCAGAAGAGAAGGCGACCGAAGCCGCAGCTGCTGAGACCACTGCCCCCGCCACCGAGGACCGCCGTGGTGGCGCCCGTCGCGGCGAGCGTGGCGACCGTGGCCAGGGCCGCGGCGACCGCGGTGGCCGTGGTGGCCGCGATGGCGGACGCGAAGCCGAGAAGAACCAGTTCATCGAGCGCGTAGTTACCATCAACCGCGTTTCCAAGGTCGTCAAGGGTGGTCGTCGCTTCAGCTTCACCGCACTCGTCGTCGTTGGTGACGGTAACGGTCTGGTCGGCGTCGGTTACGGCAAGGCCAAGGAAGTTCCCGCTGCTATCGCCAAGGGTGTTGAAGAAGCCAAGAAGTCCTTCTTCCGCGTCCCCCGCGTTGGCAACTCCATCCCTCACCGCGTTCAGGGTGAAGCGGCCGCTGGTGTCGTAATGCTGCGTCCGGCTTCCGCCGGTACCGGTGTTATCGCCGGTGGTCCGGTCCGTGCAGTACTGGAGTGCGTGGGTATCCACGACATCCTCTCCAAGTCGCTCGGTTCCTCCAACGCCATCAACATCGTTCACGCGACCGTTGATGCCCTGAAGCGCCTCGAAGAGCCGGCAGCCGTGGCAGCACGCCGTGGCCTGCCGCTGGACGAGATCGCCCCGCCGGCACTGGTGAAGGCTCTGATGAACCAGAAGGCAGGTGTCTAAGTCATGGCCAAGAACCTGACTCCCTCCGACGCCAAGTTGGAAATCACCCAGATTAAGGGCGTCATTGGCGCCAAGCAGAACCAGCGCGACACCCTGCGGTCCCTCGGCCTGAAGCGGATCGGACACACCGTTGTCCGCACCGCCGATGCCGTGACCGTCGGAATGCTCAACACGGTTCCGCACCTCGTGAATGTTGAGGAGGCGAAGTAATGGCAGAGAAGAACACGGCCGAGACCGCAGCTGCTGAGAAGCAGAGCGCTCTGAAGGTTCACCACCTGCGTCCCGCCCCTGGTGCCAAGACCGCCAAGACCCGTGTTGGTCGTGGTGAAGGCTCCAAGGGTAAGACCGCCGGTCGCGGTACCAAGGGTACGAAGGCCCGCTACCAGGTGAAGGCTGGCTTTGCCGGCGGCCAGCTGCCGCTGCACATGCGCCTGCCGAAGCTGCGCGGCTTCAAGAACCCGTTCCGGGTTGAGTTCCAGGTTGTAAACCTGGAGAAGCTCAACGAGCTGTTCCCGGAAGGTGGCACTGTCACCGTGGAGGACCTGGTTGCAAAGGGTGCCGTTCGCAAGAACCAGCCCGTGAAGGTGCTTGGCACCGGCGACATCACCGTCAAGGTTGACGTCACCGCCCACGCATTCTCGGCCAGCGCCACTGAAAAGATCGCTGCAGCCGGCGGCAGCACCACCGCGCTCTAAGGGATTCCGTCCCGGAGCCGGTGGGCGCTAGCCCGCTGCGCAAACTCCCGGCACGGGGGCCGAGGCCCCTGTGCCGGGAGTTTTTTCATACCCATTTGGGTCTTCCGGATTGTTCGCATGCCGCAAACACCGGTTAGACTCGGTTGTTGGGTTTATCGACCTGCATCACCAGACTTATTAACAACTGAGGAGGACGCTTGCTAAGCGCATTCGGCCGGGCGTTTCGAACGCCTGATCTGCGACGCAAGTTGTTGTTCACGCTGGGAATCATCACAATCTTCCGCTTGGGAGCTTTTATCCCCTCGCCCGGTGTGAGCTACCAGAATGTCCAGCAATGCTTGTCGAACGGGCAGACCCAGGGCGGGATCTACCAGCTCGTCAATCTTTTCAGCGGCGGTGCATTGCTGCAGGTCTCCATCTTTGCCCTGGGCATCATGCCGTACATCACGGCGAGCATCATTGTGCAGCTGCTGCGGGTGGTCATCCCCCGTTTCCAGCAGCTGTACGAAGAGGGTGCCTCCGGGCAGTCCAAGCTGACGCAGTACACGCGGTACCTGACGATCGCCCTTGGCCTGCTGAACGCCACGACGCTGGTGTCGCTGGCGCGGTCAGGCCAGTTGCTGCCCGGCTGCAACCTGCCCATCATCCCGGACCAGAGCGTTATCACCACCATCCTCATCATCATCACGCTGACGGCCGGCACCGGCCTCATCATGTGGATGGGTGAGCTCGTGACCGAGAAGGGCGTCGGCAACGGCATGTCGCTGCTGATCTTCACGGCCATCGCTGCCGGCTTCCCCACCTCGCTGGGCGCCATCTGGTCCGCGCAGGGTCCGGGCACGTTCTTCATTGTGCTGGCCATCGGCCTGCTGACCGTTGCCCTGGTGGTCTTCGTGGAGCAGTCCCAGCGCCGGATCCCGGTGCAGTATGCCAAGCGCATGATCGGGCGCCGCACAGTGGGCGGCACCAGCACCTACATTCCCATCAAGGTGAACATGGCCGGCGTCATTCCCGTCATCTTCGCTTCCTCGATGCTCTACCTGCCGGCGTTGATCTCGCAGTTCAACCAGCCGAAGGCCGGGGAGCCGATCCAGCCGTGGGTTGAGTGGATCAACAACAACCTCACCCGCGGTGACCACCCCATCTACATGGCGCTGTACTTCGCCATGATCGTTTTCTTTACCTACTTCTATGTCGCGATCACCTTCAACCCTGAAGAGGTCAGCGACAACATGAAGAAATACGGCGGCTTCATTCCGGGTATCCGTGCCGGCAAGCCGACCGCGGATTACCTGCAGTACGTCCTGTCGCGCATCACGCTGCCCGGAGCCATCTACCTTGGCTTCGTGGCACTGATACCGCTGGTGGCGCTCGTGCTGATCAACGCAAACCAGAACTTCCCGTTCGGTGGCACCTCGATCCTGATCATGGTGGGCGTTGGCCTGGAAACCGTCAAGCAAATTGACGCGCAGCTACAGCAGCGTCACTACGAAGGGCTATTGCGATGACCAGAATGTTGATTATCGGACCACCCGGTTCGGGCAAGGGCACGCAGGCGGAACGCATCTCGGAGCGCCTCGGCGTCGTTGCGATCTCCACCGGCGACATCTTCCGCGCCAACGTCAAGGGCGAGACGCCGCTCGGCGTCGAGGCCAAGAAGTATATGGACAACGGGGATTTCGTCCCGGACAGCGTGACCAACAAGATGGTGCGCGACCGCCTCAGCGAAGGCGACGTCGAGGACGGCTTCCTGCTGGACGGCTACCCCCGCACCACCGCCCAGGTTGACTACCTGGACCAGATCCTGGCCGACGGCGACGAGAAGCTGGACGTCGTCCTGCAGCTCACCGCCGATGACGAGGAACTCGTGACCCGCCTGCTGGGCCGCGCGAAGGAAACCGGACGCAGTGACGACAACGAGGCCGTCATCCGCCACCGCCTGGACCTCTACCACGAGCAGACCGAAGCTGTTGTGGCCAAGTATGCCGAACGCGGCATCCTGACCCAGGTGGACGGCATTGGCCAGATCGACGCGGTCACCGACCGCGTCATGCAGGCCATCAAAGAGGCGCAGGCCGCCTGATACCAGTTCCAACGCTGTGAGGCTCCTCCCCGGATAATGGGGAGGGGCCTCCGGCTTTTAGCCGCTCTTGGTCCCACCTCGGGCAACCGGGACGGCTAGGCACATTGAGAGGAAACACCGCTGATGGCATTCGGCCAGCCACGGATTGAATACAAGACCAACGCCCAGATGCGCACGATGCACGAGGCCGGGCTCGTCCTGAGCCGCGCCCTCGACGCCGCCGTAGCCGCTGCAGTCCCGGGCGTCACCACCCGTCAGCTGGACGAGGTCTTCGCCGCGGTGCTGCTTGAGGCGGGCGCCAAGTCCAACTTCCTGGGCTACCACGGGTTCCCCGCCACCATCTGCACTTCGGTCAACGAGGAAGTGGTCCATGGCATCCCGGGCGACAGGGTCCTGCAGGATGGTGACATCATCTCGATTGACGGCGGCGCCATCGTCAACGGCTGGCACTCCGACTCGGCCCGGACGGTCATCGTGGGAACACCGGACCCGGAGGACCAGCGACTCTCCGACGTCACCGAGACGGCACTGTGGCACGGCATCGCCGCCCTGGCCAAGGGCAAGTTTGTAGGTGACATCGGTGCAGCGGTGGACGACTATGTCTCCTCGGTGCCGGGCAAGCCCCTGGGCATCCTCGAGGATTATGTGGGCCACGGCATCGGCTCCGAGATGCACATGGCCCCCGACGTGCTGAACTACCGCACCAGCCACCGCGGCCCCAAGATCCGTCCGGGTCTGTGCCTGGCCATCGAGCCGATGCTAGTCCGCGGCGGCATCGAGACGGCAGTGCTGGAGGACGACTGGACCGTGGTCACCACGGACGGCAAGCGCTCGTGCCAGTGGGAGCACTCCGTGGCGGTCCACGAGAAGGGCATATGGGTACTCTCGGCGCCCGACGGCGGCGCGGCCCGGCTCGCACCCCTCGGCGTGGTGCCGGTCCCGATTCCCTGAGGACACGCATTTCCCTGGCGACACCGAGAATCCCCTGGGACACCCGAATAGGGCTGTCCTGGGGGATTTTCCGCTTCCTCAGGGGATTTCCGTGTCCCCAGGAAGCGAGTGGACCACAATGGGAGCCATGGGAGCGAGCGATGGAACCGGAGCGCAGGCAACCGGAGCGCAGGGAAAGATCACCGATGTGCCGGGCATGCGCGTCGGTCACCAGCAGAAGTCCGACGGCGGGTGGTTGAGCGGGGTGACGGTGGTCCTACCCCCTGCCGGGACAGTCGGTTCGGTGGACGTCCGCGGGGGAGGACCCGGAACCCATGAGACTGATGCGCTCGACCCCACCACCCTCGTGGGTACCGTGGACGCCGTGGTGCTCACCGGCGGCAGTGCCTACGGGCTGGTTGCTGCCCACGGCGCACAGAGCTGGTGCGAGGAGCAGGGCCGCGGCTTCGCCGTGACGGGAGGCGTGGTGCCCATCGTTCCGGCGGCAGCAATCTTCGACCTCGGCCGCGGTGGCGACTTCAGCGCCCGCCCGGACGAGGCCATGGGCTACGCCGCAGCCGCGGTGGCGGCGGCGCAGACGGAAGGGCACGACGTCGAACGCGGCAACGTGGGGGCCGGCACCGGAGCAGTCGTCGGACGCGGCAAATACAAAGGGGGAGTGGGCACAGCGTCGGCCACCCTGGAGAACGGCGTGGTGGTCGGTGCCCTGGCAGTGGTGAATGCCCTGGGCCTGCCCGTCAGTCCGCTGGTTGAGCCGGTCGAAACCGAGGGCACTGATTTCGAAAGGCTCAACCAGCGGGGTCCCCTTAACACCACGCTCGTGGTCGTCGCCACGAATGGGACGCTGGACGCGGCCGAGTGCAAGCGGACCGCATCTGCTGCCCATGCGGGGTTGGCGCGGGCGCTGAATCCGAGCCATACGCTGGCCGACGGGGACACCGTGTTCTGTCTCGCCACCGGGGGCCAGGAGCTCGACAGGAGTACGGAAGCTGCCCGACAAATAAGCCTGATTACGCTGCAGAGTGCGGCAGCCGACGTCGTACGTTTGGCCATCCTGGACGGGGTCAGCAGCGCCCGGGCGGTGACAACTCCCGCGGGCGAATTTGGTGCATACCCGGGCAATCTGCGCTAACATAGCTGGATTTAACTTTCCGGCCCTGATGCCGTAGAGTTGCATGTTGGTTGTCTGCCCTGCCACGCCCATTTGCGGCCGGAGGGCGACGATCAATCAAATCAAAAACGTCCGCAGTCATGCCCGGCGCCAGCCGGAGGTCTGTGGCAAACAACAGTTAGCGGAGGATATGGCCAAGAAGGACGGGGTCATTGAGATCGAGGGCGTAGTGACTGAGGCGCTGCCCAACGCGATGTTTCGTGTTGAGCTCACCAATAAGCACGTCGTCCTGGCACACATCTCTGGAAAGATGCGCCAGCACTACATCAGGATTCTTCCTGAGGACCGCGTAGTGGTGGAGCTGAGCCCTTACGACCTGACACGTGGTCGTATCGTCTACCGCTACAAGTAAACGTTGGGCGGTCAAGGCAATTGCCTAAGGCCGCTCCATCGGCCCAACTGCTATCACGCAAAGGAACGCCATGAAGGTCAAGCCGAGCGTCAAGCAGATCTGCGAAAAGTGCAAAGTGATCCGCCGTAACGGCCGGGTCATGGTGATCTGCGAGAACCCGCGCCACAAGCAGCGCCAGGGCTAATTCCCGTCAGGGAATCCCTGGGTTGCTAACCCACGCAAGTAAATAAAGGCAGCACAAGCTGAACTGGGACGTATGGGCCCGGACAGCTAACCCCCGGTCGGAGGCTGGGGCCGCACTGAAAGTGCGGGTGTACTGCCTACGACCTCCGGTTTATTCAAGGAGTACTGCCACTATGGCTCGTCTCGCTGGCGTAGACATTCCCCGCGAAAAGCGGCTGGAAATTGCGCTTACTTACATCTACGGCGTGGGCAAGACCCGTGCACACGAAACCCTGGCTGCTACCGGCATCAGCGCTGACGTTCGGGTCAAGGACCTGACCGACGCACAGCTGGTTGAGCTGCGTGACTACATTGAAGGCAACTACAAGGTTGAGGGTGACCTTCGCCGCGAAGTGGCAGCAGATATCCGCCGCAAGGTTGAAATCGGCAGCTACGAAGGCCTGCGTCACCGCAAGGGCCTGCCCGTACGCGGTCAGCGTACGAAGACCAACGCTCGTACCCGCAAGGGCCCGAAGCGTACCGTCGCCGGCAAGAAGAAGGCCCGCTAAACCGCATTTGCCTGACGGCAAATGTGGGATCAGCTAGGCCTTCCCCCAAATAACTTTCTGTAGGAGAAGAAATGCCCCCGAAGACTCGTGGCGCGGTTCGCAAGCCGCGTAAGAAGGACAAGAAGAATATCGCGCTTGGCCAGGCGCACATCAAGAGCACGTTCAACAACACCATCGTGTCCATCACGGACCCGTCCGGTGCTGTGATTTCCTGGGCTTCCGCCGGTGAAGTTGGATTCAAGGGCTCGCGTAAGTCCACCCCGTTCGCTGCGCAGATGGCTGCCGAAGCCGCCGCCAAGCGTGCACAGGAGCACGGCCTGAAGAAGGTTGACGTGTTCGTCAAGGGACCGGGTTCCGGACGCGAAACCGCCATCCGTTCGCTGCAGGCTGCCGGCCTCGAGGTTGGCTCCATCCAGGACGTCACCCCCGCCGCGCACAACGGCTGCCGTCCGCCGAAGCGCCGCCGCGTCTAAGGACTGTCCGCAGCCGGAGCTTGCCCGGACCCGTTTCGGGTCCGGGCAAGCCCGCCGCGTTAAGTCCTCAGACCGATTTTCCACCACCTGTGTTGCGTCATATAGCGGATGCTCGCCGAAAGGAAACCTAAGTGCTCATTGCACAGCGCCCCACCCTCTCCGAAGAGGTCGTCTCCGAAAACCGCTCCCGTTTCATCATTGAACCGCTGGAGCCGGGCTTCGGTTACACCCTCGGAAACTCCCTCCGCCGTACCCTGCTCTCCTCCATTCCCGGTGCCGCTGTAACCAGCATCCGGATCGATGGCGTGCTGCACGAGTTCACCACGGTTCCGGGTGTCAAGGAAGATGTCACCGAGATCATCCTGAACATCAAGAACCTCTCCGTGTCCTCCGAGCACGACGAGCCGGTTGTTGCTTACCTGCGCAAGCAGGGACCCGGAGTCGTCACCGCCGCGGACATCGCTCCGCCGGCCGGCGTCGAATTCCACAACCCGGATCTGCACATTGCCACGCTGAACTCGAAGGGCAAGTTCGAACTCGAACTGACCATCGAGCGCGGCCGCGGCTACGTTTCGGCAGCTCAGAACAAGTCCGGCGACGCAGAGATCGGCCGCATTCCGGTTGACTCCATCTACTCGCCGGTGCTGAAGGTTACTTTCCGCGTGGAAGCTACCCGTGTTGAGCAGCGCACCGACTTCGACAAGCTCATTGTCGACGTCGAGACCAAGCAGGCCATCGCCCCGCGCGATGCCGTTGCTTCCGCTGGCACAACCCTGGTGGAACTGTTCGGTCTGGCCCGCGAGCTGAACACCGCAGCTGAGGGTATCGAGATTGGCCCGTCGCCGACGGATGCTGCCCTGGCAGCAGACATGGCTCTGCCGATCGAGGATCTGGACCTCACCGTCCGTTCCTACAACTGCCTCAAGCGTGAGGGCATCCACACCGTGGGTGAACTCGTTGCCCGCTCCGAGGCTGACCTGATGGACATCCGTAACTTCGGTGCGAAGTCCATCGACGAGGTCAAGGCAAAGCTGGTTGAACTGGGCCTGTCCCTGAAGGACTCGCCTCCCGGTTTCGACCTGGCAGCCCGCGCCGCAGCCATCGAAGAGGACGACGCCGCGTTCAGCGACGACGAGCTCTAACAAGCAGATCTTGGCCGAGGGGCTGGTCCGCACCGTGTTGTGCACAGCCTCCCGGCTTCCATATGAGGAGAAATAACTATGCCTACCCCCACTAAGGGTCCGCGCCTCGGAGGCGGCCCGGCTCACGAGCGTCTGATGCTCGCGAACCTGGCTTCCGCACTGTTCGAGCACAAGCGGATCACCACCACGGTCACCAAGGCCAAGCGCCTGAAGCCGTACGCAGAGCGCCTGGTCACCTTCGCCAAGCGTGGCGACCTCGCTTCCCGCCGCCGCGTTCTCGGCCTGATCAGCAACAAGGGCGTCGTCCACGAGCTGTTCACCGACATCGCCCAGGCTGTGGAGAACCGCAACGGCGGCTACACCCGCATCACTAAGATCGGCAACCGTAAGGGCGACAACGCTCCCATGGCTGTCATCGAGCTGGTTCTCGACCCGGTTTCCGCCAAGCAGGCTGTTGTAGCCGAGGCCAACCAGGCCGCTGCCGCTGCTGCTCCGGCCGCCGAGGAAGCTCCCGAGGCAGAGGTCGTTGAGACCGAAGCTGCAACCGAAGAGGCTCCCGCCGCTGAGGAAGCTGCTGCTGAGGAAGCTCCGGCTGAAGAAGCTGCTGCTGAAGAGGCTCCGGCCGAGGAAGCTGCTGCCGACGAGGCTGCTGCCGACGAGGCCAAGGACGCGAAGTAATTCGCTAAATCCTTCGCATAGACTTAAGTCTATGAACCACCAAAAACCCGCTGCCCCCGTTTTGGGGGGCGGCGGGTTTTTGCGTATCCGGCTGGATTTGGCGTACGACGGCGGCCCGTTCAGCGGGTGGGCAGTGCAGCCGGGACTGCGGACCGTTCAGGGCGTTTTGGAAGGCGCGCTGGAGCTGCTGATCCGCCGGCCGGTGCGCGTCACCGTCGCCGGGCGCACCGATGCCGGCGTGCACGCCCGCGGCCAGGTGGTCCACCTCGACCTGACGGAAGCCGAGTGGCTGGGACTGAGCCGTGGTGCGCCCGTCGATCCCGCCGTCGCACTTTTACGCCGCCTGAGGGGAGCACTCAGCCGCGGTCTGGGGGACCAGACCGGAGCCATTGTCGTCCACCACGCTGCGGTTGCCCCTGAAGGATTCGACGCCCGGTTCTCCGCGCTCTGGCGCCGCTACAGCTACCGGATCGGGGACGGCCCGGACAAATGGGATCCGCTCGGCCGCTACGACACCCTCTGGCACAAGGCGCCCCTGGACGTGGACCTGCTCAACGAAGGCGCTGCGAACCTGCTGGGCCTCCATAACTTCCTGTCCTTCTGCAAGCCACGCGAAGGTTCCACCACCGTCCGCGAGCTGCAACGGTTCGAGTTTTCCCGCGGGCCGGACGGTGTCATTGTTGCAACCGTCCAGGCCGATGCCTTCTGCCACAACATGGTGCGGGCCCTGGTGGGTTCGGCGCTGTACGTGGGGGAGGGGCAGGAGCGTCCGGAGTGGCTGCACGAGCGTCTGCTCGCACGGAAGCGCGACGCGCGTTCCGTCCTCGCCGCGCCGCACCCCTTGGTGTTCGAAGAAGTGGCCTACCCCTCCGATGACGAACTGCTCGCCCGGGCAGAGCTCACGCGGGCGCTTCGGGAGTAGAGCCCTGTACCGCGACCTTGTGTTTCAGGGTGTGAGGGTCGTGCCTCGTTTCCGGTCACCCGGCTAGTAGGCTGAGACGCAGTCTTTAAGTCATGCGGTCCTTACAGGGGGTAAGGGATGAATGATCGTCGTGTCGTTGTGGTCATCGACAGCGATGAGGAAGTCCGGTCCCAGTTGCGGACCACGCTCGGGGAAGCCGGATTCGAGGTGCACTGCGCTGCCACCGGCGAATCCGGCGTGGCGCTGGTCCGGGTCAAGCAGCCGGACACCGTCACGCTGGACCTGGTGCTTCCAGACACCGACGGTTACGACGTGCTGCGGCGCATCCGCGAATTCAGCCACACGTACATCCTGATCATCACCTCACGGGGCGACCTCCGGGCCACCCTGAAGGGGTTCGACGCCGGGGCTGACGACTACATGGTCAAGCCCATCAGGCCACGAGAGCTGCGTGCCCGCGTTGACGGGATGCTGCGCCGTCCCCGGCAGCTGACGGTCCCGCCGATCGTAACGCCCCGGGAGGCGCCACTGGTTTCGCCTCGGCTGTGGTCCTCACAGCCGGCGGCCGTGCAGGCGGTGCCGTTGCAGCCCGTGCCCCTGCCGCCGGTTGCCGTGCCGCCCGAGCCGCAGGTTCCGCTGGCCATGGCTTCGCTGCCGGCATCTGCCGTGCAGGGCCTTGCATTAGGCAACGGCCGTGAGGCGGCCAGCGGCTACGAGCACAAGGGCCTGGCAATTGACTGCGCAACCCGGGCGGCCAGCCTCGGCGGGCGTGCCCTGCAGCTGACCCGCACGGAGTTCGACCTCCTGCACATCCTGCTGCAGCGCGGGAGCACCGTGGTCACCAAGGCGGAACTTGTCGGACTTCTGGGCCTCGTGAAGGGGGAGTCAGGTAAGGCGGAAGCTGGCGGACGCGGTCTGCGGGACCCCGGCCGGATCATCGAGACACATATCGGGAACCTGCGCCGCAAGCTGGGTGACGACGCGAGGAAACCACGCTGGCTCAAGACCGTTCGCGGGTCCGGCTACACGCTGGCTTAGCCGCCGTCAGGCCCACCGTTGATGCGCCCCTTCAAACGGGGGACACGCCGGAAAGTTACAAGAAAATAACAAGGAGTCAGGCGCACAGTTGGAACATGAAATCACCAACGAGCGACGACGTCGTCGCAGTCCGTGGCGTTCTTACCGATACACATCCGGTTGATTTCTATGCGCTAGGCGTCGCGGGGGCGATTGACCGTTTGGCCATCCCGCTGCGCGAACGCGGGGTCACCGTGCACCTCGAGGCACCTCATCATGGAATGGAAGTGGACAGGAAGTCTGCCACGCTGCTTTACCGGGCGGCGCAGGAGCTCCTGAGCAACATCCATAAATACGCCGAAGCGTCCTCCGTGACCGTCAGGCTGAGCTGTGTCTGCCGCTCGGGGGACAACCACGCTGTCCAGCTCCGCGTGACTGACGACGGCGGCGGCTTTGATGTTGAAGCTGCCACGCACGGCAGGCACTCCGGCATGGGCCTGCGGCTCATGCATCTGGCCGTGACGTCCGCGGGCGGGCAGTTGGCGGTGGAATCCTCTCCCGTCGCCGGAACGTCTGTCACAGTGACCCTGCCGCTGGACTAAAGGCGAGGCTTATTCTGGGCACGCCTTCCTACGCTGGTGGGGCTGCAGGGCACGCCTTCCTGCGCTGTGGGGCTGTAGGGCATGCCTTCCTAGGCGGCAGTGAAAGATTCCCAGCCGGGCCAGGGAGCCACCGGCAGTTGTGGTCCGAGGCCGTCGAGCGCTCCTGGGTTCTCGACATCGTCAATGTCGCCGAACGCATCGATGTCATTGGGCTCGTCTGGCCCATCGGGTGGCGCGGGCCACTGGGGCGGTTCCAATGGCATGGGCGGATCCTGCCAGTCTTCACTAGGCAGCCGTTCGGGCCCGCGGTGCGGCTCTAGTGGGGTGGGCGGATCCTGCCATTCTTGCCCAGACAGCGCCTCGGGCCAGGTTGGTGGTTCCCAGTCCTGTTGTTCGCTGGGGTAGGAGCGGCCTGACGGTGAGATCCAGCCCGGTGGGCTCTGCCGGGTCGCACCGACCGTTTTCCAAGTTGTTTGGTGTTTCAGCCGGTGGTGCTTCGGGCAGGGTTGGCCGAGGTTGGTGATGCCGGTGGTCCCGCCGTTGGCCCAGGCGAGGATGTGGTCGGCGTCGTTGTCCAGGGAGTGGTTGTTGCAGGCCGGGAAGGTGCACCGCGCGTCCCGGAGCCGGAGCCATTGGCGCATGGGCTTGGTGAGCCGGTAGCTGGTGCGTCCGATCTCCAGCGGTGCCCCGTCCCGCGGATCGGTCAGGACCCGAAAAAATGACGTCCCGCCGTGGGCGACGAGCCGGCGGGCCATCGACGGCGGGATCGGCCCGTACCCGTCGAGTGTGGCTGGTTCCCCGGTCAGGCCGAGCAGCGAAAACACCGGAACCGTGACCAGCACCTGCGCCGCAGGAGACGGCACCTCACCGGCCTGCAGAGGGCTCGCTGGCACGTCACCGCGCGGGAAGGAACCCGCCGGCACGGAACCTGCGTGCGCGCCGTCCACCCGCTGGCCTGGGCCCAGCAGCCACGCGGCGGCCACGTCGACCCGCAGCTGGGTCAGGGTCCGGGACTCGGTCGGGCCCTGCAGGGCACGGGCGGCGGTGGTGGCGCGGTCCCAGATCCCGGCAGCCTGGTCCGCGGGCAGATATGCGGACAGCCAGGCCATGCCGTCCCGGTCCGGCGCGTACTCCAGCCGGCGGTCCTTCGCACTGTTGCGGTGGCGGGTTTCGATGCCGACGGGATGGTGCCGCTCCCGCCAGTACCGCGCCTTGGCCCGGAACCTGGACGCTGTCAGTTCCCCGGCCGGGCAACCCCGCGCCGCGTTGGGCGCGTCAGGGTCCAGGAAATGCGCCTCAAACGCGGCCGCAGCGGCCCGGTCCAGCCCGTCTGTTTCATCGCACATCACCCGGGCGTGCTGCCAGGACAGGGTCCCCGCCCTGAGCACGGCCAGCGTCAAGGGCAGGTCCCTGCTTAGCGTGGCGGATTCAGCCAGGAACCGTGCAGCCGACCCTTCGCTCACGGTCAGCGCACAGGCCACCTGCGCAGTCACGGATATCTGCGTGGCGGCCTGTTCCTGTGCGGACGCGTCCGGCGGCGCCGTGGCCTCGACAGTATGGGTGAACCCGGCCGCGACGTGCACCTTCACGGCCGCAATCCGGGCTTCCAACCTGGACAATTCAGCCAGACCGTCCAAGAACACATCCGCACGGTCCCGCAGTGGGTCCGCGCAATCCGGAAGCGGATCCGCGTCTGCCAAGCCCGGATCAGCCGCCTCGCGGAGTTCGGCAGCCAGCGCTGCGGCAGAGACACTGATAGCCTCCATCGTCTCCACAGCAGCCTTGCTATCCATACCCACAGCTTGCCACCGGCCTATGACAATAACGACGCTGCACCGAGCCTAGGTGGAAAAGGGGGCCCATGTGGAAAACCGGGCCGTTGTGGAAACCGAGCGGTTCTGGAAAACCGAAGCCCGCCTCAGGACTCCAGGGCACCCTCGGCCGGGAGCGTGAGCGTGAAGGTGGTGCCTGCGCCGGGCTTGCTGTCACAGGAGATCGCACCGCCGTGCCGCTCCACGATGGTCTTAGTGATGGACAGCCCCAGCCCCACTCCCGGAATCGCAGCCTGCCGTGCGGCCTGGCTGCGAAAGAACCGGGTGAAGACGCGCGATGTTTCTTCCTCGCTGATGCCCATCCCTGTGTCATGGACCTTCAGCTGAACCCAGGAGTCACTGCGCCGAGCACTCACGGTGACTTTCCCGCCGTCGGGAGAGTATTTGATGGCATTGGACACCAAGTTGTCGAGCGCTTGGCCGATGCGGAGCGGGTCGGCGTGCGCCCACAGGGGCGCCGGGACGTCGGTGGCGAGGGAGACGTTGCTGGCGTCGGCCTGGGCCTGCACCGAACCGATGCTGTTCTCGATCAGGCCTGCCAGGTCCGTCCGGCGCGGATGCACGGCCAGCACGGCCGAGGCCGACACCAGCAGCTCGGAAACGAGGGAGAGCAGCCGCTCGGCATTGCGCTGCACCACTTCGAGCCGGTGCACAGAGTCGGGGGACAGGCCGTCCGCTTCGTCCAGCACCAGGTCCACATTGCCCACGACAGACATCAGCGGGCTGCGGAATTCGTGGGAGACGTTGGAGATCAGTTCCTCCTTGGCGGAGAGCGCCTCAACCAGGCCAGTGACGTCACTGTAGACGATGACCGCCCCGCTGAACCCGCCGTCGTCGTTCTTGATGATCCGCGCAGCGGTGGAGACGGCCCGTTGCGCGGACCCCTCGCCCAGCCACACGAGGTAGTCGGCGAAAGTTTCGCCGGCAACAGCACGGCGGATGGGGCGCTTGTCCAGCGGAAGCGGGGTCACCCGGTCCTGGCCGAACATGAGCTGCTGGGCTTCCAGCGGCTGCTCCACGCCGGCGGGGGCTGCCGCCTGTCTGAAGGTTTTCTGCTGGTCATTAACCAGCACCTTCTGGCCGCCGGCGTCCACGGCCACTATGCCCACATCGGTGGTGTCCAGAATGGTCTTGAGCAGCCGTTCGCGATTCTTGCTTTCCGCGAGCAGTTCACGGAGCTCGGCATCCTTCTTCTCCAGCCGCTGGCGCTGTAACCGCACATTGGCGCTGGCGAACCTGATTGCCACGGAGACGGCCAGCATCATAAGCGGAAGCAGAATTGCCGTGGCAATGTCTGAAGGTGAAATGTTGGGAAACTTTTGCACCAGCGACGGAAAGGTGATGAGGAGTGTACCGAAAAAGCTCAGGAATACCGTGGTGCGCGGGAAGGTTTCCGAGCTCGAAAGCCAGATCACGGGAAATATCGCCAGAACACCGAGCCCGGCCACGGCTGGAACGGCACCGTTGCGGGCGAGCCCGATGACCACCATGTCAACTATCGGAATTACCAGGTAGGCGTTGGGCGCCAGCCGTTCCCAGGGAACCAGAAAGCACGCGATAAACGTGGCCACCATCATGACGATGGCGGCGATGAATACGCCGTTCTCGATCAAGGTGGGCCACACCGCCGGGGCGGCGACTGCCAAGGCCGCAAGAATTAGGGTTACCGGCAGTTGGCACAGGGCCACCTGGACGCGGGGCTGCAGCCGGCGGAAAAAACGGTCCGTGTCGTGGACCAGCACCTGCTCACCCAATGCTGCTGCGCCCGGTGCTCGCCTGCTCTGCCGAATTCCGGGGACACTCGTCGTTAATCCAAGACATGAAGCCCATTATGCACAGCTATTCTTCGGTAATTGGAGGGGAAGACGCTACCGTCCGGGGTGCGTCTAAAAGATATCGGCCATTTTGGGTCTTTCGGCCTCTCTACGTTGTAGCGTAGGTAATCTGGTAACGCTTACCGCATTGCGCTGGGCTGTGCGGTGGTTTTACCTGGATAGAGGTAGTGGTGGGCGATCTTGGTGTTGCCGTGGTTATCGAGGATGACGTAGACGTTCGGAATCTTCTCGACGCGGTTTTGCAGCAGGCTGGTTTCGAGGTGCACTCAGCGGGGACCGGCCGTGACGGGGTTGATGTGGCGAGGCAGCGTCAGGCAAACGTCATAACTCTCGACGTCGGTCTTCCGGACATTGACGGCTTCGAGGTCCTTCGCCGCATCCGGCAGTTCAGTGACGCCTATGTCGTGATGCTCACCGGCCGCGGTGACGAACTGGACACCATCACCGCGCTGCAGGGCGGCGCCGACGACTACATCGTTAAGCCCTTCCGTCCCCGCGAGCTGCGGGCCCGCATCTCAGCAATGATGCGCCGGCCAAGGGTTGCGTCCGAGGGTGAGGCCGCCGGGCCAGCTTTAGCGGAGTCCGGCTCCGCCGGTTCCTCCGCTTCACGCCGGGGCAGCGTACTGCTTCACAACGGGCTGGCTCTCGATACCGAAACCCGGACAGTGGCACTGCGCGGCACGCCCCTCGGGCTGACCCGGAGCGAATTCGACCTGCTGCACGAGCTGCTGAAGGGAACGGGTGCGGTACGCACCCGGGCTGATCTGGTGCGCGTGGTCCGGGGCGAGTACTACCGCGACGACACCTACATCAGCGAAGCCGACGAGCGGGCAGTTGAAGTTCACATCGGCAACCTGCGCCGCAAGCTGCGCGAGGATCCGCAGGATCCCCGATGGCTTGTCACGGTGCGCGGCGTGGGCTACCGGCTGGCGCCGAAGCGCGCGGAGTAGGACTTAGGCCTCCGGCGGCGTACGCCTCCGGTTCCTTAGGCCTCGGGTGCCTCAGGCCTCCGGCGGGAGGTAGCCCTGCTTCAGGCCGCAGACGGTTTGCTCGCCGGTGAGCGCCACGAATGGCAGCAGCCGGCGGACGGCGTGCAGGTCTCCGCTCTTTACGAGCCGTTCGAGGTTTACCGCCAGCTGGGCCAGCCGTGCGGCGCCCACCATCAGTGCGGAGTTCTTCAGGCTGAGGACGGCGTCCATGGCTGCGTCTGCGTCGTTGTCTTCGACGGACGCCTCCAGATAGCTGCGGCGCTTGTCCCAGATCCTGATGTAGTCCTTGGCGAAGTTGTGCGCCACGCCAGTACTGCCCATGTCTTCTTCAAGTTCGTGAAGTACACCGAGGTCGAGGACGGGCAAGGTGGCACTCTCCGATTCGTTCTGGGCCATGCCATCGGGGCCGCCGGAAACCGGGAAGCAGACGCCATTGGCGCTGCTGTCGGCTGCTCCGGAACCTGAAATGGACATGACTTAAGGCTACTTTCTGAGGTTGGGAAAACCCTGATTGAGCTTGGATCCTGTGGAAACCCTGCGGGTACCTTGTGGTGGGGAGAATCCTGCGGAACTCTCCACATTACTGGTTGGCGAAAGTCTCGATGGTGTTGATGACGGCGGGGCCCAGGATGGCAATGAAGAGGACCGGGAAGATGAAGAACAGCAGCGGGAACAGGATCATCACGGGCAGTTTCATCGCCTTCTCCTCGGCACGCTGGCGGCGCTTGACGCGCATCACCTTTGCCTGAACCCGAAGGACCCGGCTGATGGCAATCCCGTAAGTGTCCGCCTGCACCACGGCCTGGACGAAGCTGCGCAGTTCTGGGATGTTTGTGCGTTCGGCAAGGGCGAGATACGACTCGCGCCGGCTCCGGCCCACCTGCATGTCCTGCAGGGTGCGGACCAGTTCCTCTGCGAGCGGCCCCTTGCCGTTCTCGCCGGCGCGGGCCATAGCGCCCTCGAAGCCGAGACCCGCCTCGACGGAGATCAGCATCTGATCCAAGGTGTTAGCGAGCTCCAGCTGCATGGCCTTCTGCCGCTCCTGACCCTTGCTGTAGAGCATCAGATCCGGGATGAAGTAGCCCAGGAACAGGACGAAGATGCCCACGAGCTTCATGATCGGCGTCGTCCCGATGGAGCTGATGTACAGCCCAAGTAGGCCGCCTAGCAGACCCAGCGCCGGTTTCGCCGCCAGTAGCCGCCCCAGCGGCATGGAAGCCGGGCGACCAGCCAGGGCAAGCAGCCCGTCGAGCTTGTGTACGTAACCAGCGGGCGTGAGACGGAAGCCGATCTTCTCTACGAGGCCGTTGTTGGGCTTCTTCTCTACCTCATCACGGTGGATTCCCCTGGACAGCAGGGCACGGGCGCTTGCCAGTCCTTTCCGGTCCACGGACAGCATGGTCCACGCCAGGTAAGCGAGTGGAAGGCAGATCAGAAGCAGCGCAAGGATGATGAGGGGATCCATGCCAGCCTCAGAACTTCAGGTTGATGATTTTGCGCATCCACAGACCGCCGACGGTCATGAGGATGATGGACGCAACGATCATGATCCAGCCCAGCGGGTTGGTGAACATCTTGTCCATGTACCCGGGGTTGACCAGCATTAGCATGACAACGATGCCGATGGGCAATGCCATGAGGATGTAGGCGGAGAACTTGCCTTCCGCCGCCAGTGACTTGATGTGCCCCTTGATTTCGCTGCGCTCGCGGATGGTCTCATTCACCTGGTCCAGAACTTCTGCCAGGTTTCCGCCCACCTCGCGGTTGATCTGGATGGCCTGGGAAATCCAGACGAAGTCTTCGTTTTTCATACGGTCTGCAGTGTCGTTGAGTGATACCAGCAGGTCGCGCCCCAGGCTGGTTTCGGAGACGATGCGGCGCATTTCTTCCGACGTTGGAGCCTGGGATTCGGTGGCGGCGGCATCAATAGCGCGCAGGATGCTGTGACCGGCGCGGAGGCTGCCGGACAGCAACTGGAGCGTGTCGCCCAGTTGCTCGTCGAACCTGGCCCGTCTCCTGCCCGCCAGGAAGCCGAGCACCAGGTGTCCGATGAACGGGGCTGCGATGACCAGCAGGATCGCCAGCAGCGGTCCGGCCACGACGAGCCCGATGAGGGCTCCGACGAAGGCGCCCACCAGGATCAGCAGGATGAATTCGGCTTGGCTCAGCCGGAGGCCGGCGTTCTCCAGGCTTTCACGGTTGAAGTAGCGGGCGTTCCTCTTGGCAAGTACGCGGTCAACAGACTGAACTGCATTACCGGCGAACCGCGTGAGCTGAGAGTCCGCTTCCGTACGGAAAGGACGACGGCGGTCAAGCGGCACCGTGGGCGTGCGCGGAATCAGCACCGCAACTCCGCCCAGCACCACCGAGGCAATCACGAGGACAACACCCAGTGTGACGATCATGAGTCAGTGCCTTCCTGAGGTCATTGCGGGCGCTCCGAAGACGCCGGCCGAGACATGGATACCCAGGTCCTCGAAGCGGTCGATGAACCGTGGACGGATGCCGGTGGGAACAGGCTTACCGAGGAACTTGCCGTGCTGGTCGACGCCAGCGGAGTAGTCAAAGACGAAGGCATCTTGCAGTGTGACGATGTCACCCTCCATGCCCTGCACCTCTGTCACGTGAGTGATGCGCCGGGAGCCGTCCCGGAGGCGCGAGATCTGGACAATGAGGTTTACCGCCGAGGCGATCTGCTCACGGATGGCGCGCAGCGGCAGGTCCATGCCCGCCATGAGGACCAGGGTCTCCAAGCGGGCAACGGCGTCACGGGGTGAGTTGGAGTGGACGGTCGAGAGCGAGCCGTCGTGGCCCGTGTTCATGGCCTGGAGCATGTCCAGGGATTCGCCGCCACGGACCTCACCCACCACAATCCGGTCCGGACGCATACGCAGGGAGTTGCGGAGCAGCTCGCGGATGGTCACTTCACCCTTGCCCTCCGTGTTTGGCGGACGGCTTTCCAGCCGGACCACGTGATCCTGCTGGATCTGAAGCTCCACGGCGTCCTCGATGGTCACGATGCGCTCATCGGACGGAAGGAAGGAGGACAGGACGTTCAACAGGGTGGTCTTTCCTGTACCCGTACCGCCCGAAACGATGATGTTGAGCTTGGCCTTGACGCAGGCGTTGAGCAGCTCAGCCATTTCCGGTGTGAGTGTCCCAAAGTCGATGAGGTTCTGCACCGTCAGCGGCACCTTGCTGAACTTACGGATGGTCAACGAGGAACCCCCGACGGCGAGGGGCGGGATGACCGCGTTCACACGCGAACCATCCTCCAAGCGCGCGTCGACCAGCGGCGACGACTCGTCGATGCGCCGGCCAACCTTGGACACGATGCGCTCAATGACCTTGCGGAGGTGTTCCTCGGAACTGAACCGCGACTCAGTCAGCGTCAACTGCCCTTTGCGTTCCACGTAGATCTGGTCCATCCGGTTCACCATGATTTCGGTGACTGCGGGATCGTCCAGGAGTCGCTGCAGCGGTCCGTAGCCGAGCACATCGTCCGCGACGTCCGCGACGAGGCGAGTCCGCTCGTCCGCCGTCAGAGGCACCTGCTCGGCATCGATGATGCGGATGAGCTCTTCGCGCGCGGTCCTGCGGAGTTCCTGCTCCGTTAGCGTCGAATCATTGAACCGTGCCCCCATGCGTTCAAACAGCGCCGTTGCGGCACGCTGTTTCAGGGCGGCAAAAACGTCCACCGGCTGCTGGGCCTTGGCCTTGAACGGCTCAGTCTGCGTTGTGCCGCCAGCTTGGACTGCCGCGGTTTGCGCGCCCAGTCGGCGGCCGGGTGTTGGCAAGCTGGGAGAACTGGCAACCGGCCTAGCGCGTTCCTCGACGGCACGCGGAGCGGCACCGGTCGCCAAAGCGGGCATTGTGTCAGCGGGCTGTGCACTTAGTTCCTGCGAGGCCGCCGCCTGGGCAGCGGCTTCAGCTGCACGCCGTGCCGCACGCGTCTGGTAGGTGGCTACGCCAGAGATCGGCCGTGGAGCCGGGCTCACGGATGACGCACCTGTAGTCTGGATAGGCATTGAGGCAGCCGTCGGAATCGGAGCAGGGTGTGAAGTGTCCTGTGCAGCCGACGAGTGCATCACCGCGGTTGGAGCATGTTTCGGCGCAGGCGGAACGTGCAAGGGGGCACCGGGAACCTCAGATCGTAGTTGCGCGGCCTGGATGCGCTCAGACAGCTTCATTTAGACCACCACTCGTCGGTGAGCGCTGCGCTGCTCTTTGGCACCAGCGGCCCGACTTAAACGGTCCACCAACTGGCTGAGGCTCTTGGCGGCGGGATCCTTCTTGGCATCCAGCAGAACGGGCATACCGCGATTGGTCGACAAAGCCACGGCGCGGGACCGGGGAACGCTTACGTCCACGGGAGCTCCAATGGTGGATTCGATGTCCTGTACCGTCAGGCCACACTTTGAATCGGCCATGTTCAGGACCACATGCCGGCCTTCCGGCAGAATCTCCAACTGACGCAGGATATCCATGCCTGACCGGAGGCCGCGGACGCTGGGGATATCCATCGCGCTGACCCAGACCACGTCGGTACAGGCTTCCATGGCGGCCAGTCCGATTTCGGGCAGGCCAGGCGCGGTATCCACGACGACGTACTGAAACTCTTCGGCCAGCTGTTCAAGCAGGCGCGTGATCTGGTCCGGTGTGATGTAGTCGGCCTCGACAGGGCTGAGTGGCGCACAGAGTGCGTAGATGCTGGCAGGGTGAACGGTGAGGAAGGCCTTGAGCACCAGGGTGTCCTGCGCCGCTGCCGGAGACACGGCGTCAGTGACGGTGTGTTCCGGATTCAGGTAGAGGCCTGAGGCGACGTCGCCGAATTGCAGGTCTAGGTCCACGAGCACGACGCTCATGGGTGCCAGCCTGCCGAGTCCGACGGCCAGATTAGTGGCGATAGTTGTCTTGCCTACGCCGCCCTTGGGAGAGAAGACGCCGATGACAGCGCCCTTGTGGGTTCCGGCCGGACCCTGCTGCTCAGCCCGGTGCCGGTTGGCAAAGGACTGGCAGGCGCGCTCCAGCAGCACGCGCAGCTGAGCGGGGTCGGCAGCGGGGCTGAGGACGTCGCGGACGCCGGCCCGCATGGCCTGAAGGATCAGCGTGGGGTCCGGTTCGCTGACCAGAAGAACCATCAGGTCCGGAACCTGCACGTCGAGCACCATGGCAAGGCGCAGTGCTTCATCAACCGGGAGGTCGGGGCCGAGGATAAGCACCTCGGGCTGCTCCTGGTTCAGTTGGGCGAACAGGTCATAGGGGCCGGCGGGCAGAACGTTGGTGAAGAAGGTCTGAACGCCGCCCTGGAGACCACCCGCCACGGCCTGCCGCAGACGCCCGTCGAAGTCCGCATTCGGGGTGATCAGGACGAAGCGGCTCACTTGTACACCTCACTCCGCTGGATGATTCGGGGACCGGTGTCCTTGGCATTGGTAGGCTCCTTGCTGAGCCACATCTTGGCGAACTCGGCCGCGAAGACGATCTTGGCCGCGTCACCGTCACTGACGGCGACGGTCAGCATAAGGTTGCCGGTTGGGAGAGTGGTGTCCTGTGAATCGGCGGCATTGGGATCCGCGCTCGCCGTGGGTGCAGGTTGTGCAGTGGCCGCGGGCTCTGGGGCGCGCTGGACGGCCGTGACCAGCGCCTTGCGGACAGTAAGCTTTGTTGTCTCGGCGTCGGGCTTGTCATCCTGTCCACCCTTATCGAGGTTGACGAAGACGCCCACGTGGTCTCCAGGAGCCAACCGTCCACCAACGACCCTCACGGGATCAAGCTGGAAGGAAACTTCCTGCAGACCGGCCGGAATAGTCACCGTTCCTCCAGCTTTGACGTTTTCGGGCGCTACGAGCCTCTCAGCAAGCAGCTGCTCGCCGGCAACGAGGTCCACCGCGGCAACCTTACCGGTGACCGAGTCCAACGACTCAAGCGAGGATCCAGTGACGGCAGAAGCAGGCACCCGCTCGGTGACGAGGGAAGCAGCCATGGACGCAACAGGGGTGCCGGCAGGAATTGCCGTCTTGACCACAAGGACGTCCACTGGCTCAAGTTTCATAACGGCGCGCTGGTCTGCCCCCTGTGCGTAGTTGATCACCAGCACGGCGCCTACTAGGGCGAGGACTACTGCTGCCACTCCTGCCAACAACCGAGATTTCACGACCTGCTCCTGACAGTGACTTGGGGGTAAATGTTATTGATGTAGGGAAACTAGCGGGTCAGTTCGACGATGGTTGCGCCGTAGGTGCTGACCGGCCCCAGAGTGTAGCCCTCAGAAAGTGAAACGTACTTAGTGAAGCTGCCTATTATGCCGCGGCAGTTTCCGGTGCAAGCCAGCCCCTTGTCGTTCTGAACGTTTCCAAAACTGAAAGGCAGCTTATTGACTCCACTGAAACTCCAACCCTGAACCTTAAACGCCGCAAATGCCGTGAGGTGGTATTTTGCGGAACTGCCAGTTCCAGAGGCGCTGTCGAACACCGGCAAAAGTACAACTACGTCCTGGCCGGCATTTATAGTGTCGGCCCAAGCCTTCAGCGTGCCCTCACAGTTCGCAGGCGCGTCATTCCCCGGATTGCTGTAACTCGTGCTGACGCTGAGGTTGATGCTGCTGCCGCATTGACCCGGGGCTTGAGCAGTCCAGTTGAAGCCACCTGGGACAGGCTTCCCGGCGTAAATGCAATCCGGGGTTCCCTTGTCGTTGTTGTCATTGGAATTATGGGCCTCTAATAGTTGGGGTCCTTTGTCCAGGGAGAACTGACAGACGGAGAAAGCCAAAGGAAAGGGTGTAGTGCCCTCCAGCGGGCTTCCCCAGCGGACGGAGGAAACTGCGTCAACTTCCGTGCTGTTGAAGCCAAGCGCCCGGGCAAAGAAGAGTGAAACTGTGTTGGGAGGACTTCCGTCTTCCTGCGCGCTGGCAGTGACGGTAGCACGCCGCTGGATAAGGTCTAATGCAATGGGCCGCACAATGCTATGTCCGTCTACCGCGTTGCCATCCGCGAGCATTTGGACGTCGTCAGATACTGTCGCGCAGGCTTCAGTCGACGAAACTGTCGCACATTTCCGAGCAACACCGAGCGCCACGGCATCGGCTCCGTTCTGCAGTTGTGCTCGTTCGGAATACAGCATGCCGACATCTACGGCCATTGCGGCGAATCCTAGTAGAACGACCATCAGCAGGGCAACGATGACGGCGATTCCTCCACGCTCGCCCTCGCTTTGGGGCGCTAGCCGCCACACTGCATTGTCCCTTTTCCAGTCATGGCAAACGGGCCGGCGATGCCGGTCACCGTAGTGAGCGAATAGGTGATCGTCAGGGTCACCTGGCGAGAGGCGGCACACGAAGTCGGAGCAGGCGTAGTTTGGGGAAGGCTTCGGAACGTAAATTGCAGGTCAGAGCTCTTCAACTGCGGGTTAATAGAGTCAGCAGCGTTCATACTGGCCGATACGGCATCGGCAGAACTATTGCTGATAGCCATGACTCGGGCGCCTTCCCGAGCGGCATTTGTCAGCGTAACTTGCGTGTTATACGCCCGTCCGAACTCCATGATGCCGAGTAGCAACATGATGAGGATAGGGGCCAGGAGGGCGAACTCAACCGCAGCGGCGCCGCGCTCTGAGCGGTCCCACATCGTGTCCTCTCAAACTTTCAATCGATTATCGGACTCGGTCATTCGGCGGCCGTGCGGTGGGTCTGCCCACCGCACGGCAGAAATGCTAACGCGTTGGAGTGGGGACGGCAGTCTTCGTCGGGTGGGCGATGTCTCCGGAGACTCCCGAGAACAAATCGCCAAGCTGCCCGCCAAGAGTGCTGACGGCAACGATGATCACGACGGCGATGAGGGCGACCATGATGCCGTATTCAACGGCGGTCGCGCCCTTTTCATCTCGGCGGAGGCGGGTGGAGATGTTTGTGTAGAAAGCAAGCATTTTTTACTCCTGAGCGAGTGTTGGAAAGCTGGTCCATCACCAGCTCTGTAAAAAAGCTAGCAACGGAATTCGCCCTAAAAGCCGGTCTTTGCAGACTCCTGAGCCAACCCTGACCGTCCTGCGCATTTCCTGCGCTTGCCCTGCGCAAACCTTGAACATTGAACCTTTCCGGCCGAAAGCCGACATGGAAGGACCCCTCGGGTAGGGGGGAGTCCGAGGGGTCCAGTCTAGGGGCGGCGTCGGCGCTTAGCCGGGTACCGCCGTCGTCCGTTCAGAGGACGAGTTCAACAAGAGTGGCTAGAAAACCTACCTGGTGAACAGCGAGATGATGCTCATCACCGTCGGCCCGAGGACCACGATGAACAGCGTGGGCAGAATGAAGAAGATCAGCGGAAAGAGCATCTTTACGGGCATCTTCATGGCGTGCTCCTCGGCGCGCTGCTTCCGTTTGACCCGCATGTCCCCGGCCTGGGTCTTGAGGACGCCGGCAATGGCCACGCCGTACGCGTCCGCCTGGACCACTGCCCGGATGAAGCTGCGGACGTCCGGCACATCCACCCGCTCTGCCATGGCGAGATAGGCCTCCTTCCGCGACCGGCCCACCTGGATGTCCTGAAGGGTGCGGATCAGTTCCTCCGCCATCGGACCATTGCCGTTGGTGCCGGCGCGCCCCATGGCTGCCTCGAACCCGAGACCGGCCTGGACCGAGATGAGCATGTGGTCCAGGGCGACTGGCAGCTCAAGCCGGATGGCTTTCCGACGCTTCTGTGCACGGTTGCGCACGAGCAGGTCCGGGGTGAAGTAGCAGAGAGCCGTAAGCCCCAGCAGAACGAGGAACCGCTGGGCGGACGGGCTGCCGGCGAAGAACAGGTACCCGGCCACGGCGCCCGCGAAGGCAAGCAGCGGCTTGACCATGATGAGCCGGGCCAGCGGCCAGTCCTTGGGCCGGCCGGCTCCGGCGAGCTGCCTGTCCAACCACGCGACGTAGCCCTTCGGCATGACGCGCTGGCTGATTAAAGTCAGCCTCTCATTGACACTAAGCGCCCGACCTTTGGCCTTGGAGACTCTGCCGAGGTTTGCCTGGATGTTGCGGAGCCCCGCACGGTCGCCCGTGAAGGCGAACCACGTCATGACAGTCACGGGTGCGACCACTGCCAGGATCGCCGCGTAAGCCACAGGCTGCATGGTGACCACCTTCTTTCTAGAACTTGGGTTTGACGATCCGGCTGAGCCAGAATCCGCCCGCCACGAGCAAGACGACGGCGGCTGCGATCATGATGTAGCCCGGGAGGGTGGCGGTGAAGACGCGGGAGTACAGGTCGTTGAACGTCGTGAGGCCAATGAACATCACGACGGGGAGAGCCATGAGCACGATCGCCGATATCCGGCCTTCCGCGCTCAGGGCCCGGATCTGCCCGCGCACCTGGTTCCGGTGTCGGACGGTGTCGCCCAGATGGTCCAGCACCTCGGCCAGGTCGCCACCCACTTCGCGGTGGATTTCGATGGCCTGCGAGATGGAGAAGAAATCCTCGCTCCCCGTGCGTCTAGCGACGTCGGCCAGGGACTCGCCGAGATCACGGCCGATCCGGGTTTCATTGACGATGCGGCTGAGTTCCTCGGACATCGGCGGCTGACTCTCCTGCGCTGCGGCGTCCACGGCACGGAGCAGACTGTGGCCGGCGCGAAGACCACCCGAGAACATCTGGAGCGCGTCCGGCACCTGCTGGTCAAACTGCCCACGACGGCGTCCGGCCAGCCCGTTCAACAACAGGTGCAGTCCGAGCGGCGAAAGAAGGGTCAGGAGAACAGCAAGGAAGAGACCCCCTAGGAAGAAGCCGACCACGGCGACCATCAGGGTGAAGACCCCCGCCATGATCAGGTAGTCGCCCGGCTCCTTCTTCAGCCCGCATTCATCCAGCCGGTCCTGGGTAAGCAGGCCCGTTCCGCGCTTCTTGAGTCCCTTGTTCAGCGCCCCCACGGCCTGGTCGGTCAGTCTGGTCAGCGGCGAGGTCTGGGTAGGAGCATCAGGCCTGCGGCGGGACATTGGAAGGCCCGAGTTCGGCCTGAGGGCCACGCCGAAGACCAAGAAGATGGCGAGGTAGAGCAGCACCAGCGCCAGCACGAAAACGCCGGAGTCGCCTGGCACAGTCACCGCCCCCTGGCCGGCGCAACGCCGATGAGGGATGCTCCGAAGACGGCGGGCGAGATCTCGATGCCGAGTTCGGCGAAACGCTCGGTGAAGCGTGGACGGACACCCGTCGGTACAGGCTTCCCGAGGAAGCGCCCGTTGGCGTCCATGCCGGCCGAGTAGTCGAACACGAAGGCGTCCTGGAGGGTGACGATGTCGCCCTCCATGCCCTGTACCTCGGTGATGTGGGTGACCCGGCGCGAGCCGTCGCGCATCCTGGTGATGTGCACCACGAGGTTTACGGCGGCGGCCAGCTGCTCGCGGACGGCCCGGAGCGGAATGTCCATCCCTGCCATCAGCACCAGCGTCTCGAGCCTGGCAATGGCGTCCCGCGGCGAGTTGGCGTGCACGGTGGAGATGGAACCGTCGTGACCCGTGTTCATGGCCTGCAGCATGTCCAGGCATTCGCCGCCGCGGACCTCACCCACCACAATCCTGTCCGGGCGCATACGGAGTGAGTTCCGGACCAGGTCCCGGATGGAAACCTCGCCTCTGCCCTCGATGTTCTGCGGGCGGCTTTCGAGCCGGATAACGTGCTCCTGCTGAAGCTGGAGTTCAACGGCGTCCTCGATGGTTACGATCCTGTCCTCGGCCGGGATGAATCCCGAGAGCACATTCAGGAGGGTGGTCTTGCCCGTGCCGGTACCGCCGGAAACGATGATGTTCATCCGTGCCACGACGCACGCGTGCAGTAACTCCGCCATCTCGGGGGAGAGGCTGCCGAGGGAAATCAGGTCGTGGACCGTCAGTGCGTCCCGGCCGAACTTCCGGATGGTCAGGGCAGGCCCATTGACAGCCAGCGGCGGAATGATCGCATTGACGCGGGAGCCGTCCGCGAGCCGCGCGTCCACCAAGGGGGAGGATTCGTCAATGCGACGGCCGACCTTGGACACGATGCGGTCGATGACCCGGCGCAGCGCATCATCCGAGCTGAACTTCGTGTCCGTCGGCAGGATGCGTCCCTGCCGTTCCACGTAGACCTGGTCGTAGCGGTTGACCATGACCTCCGTAATGGAGGGGTCGTCGAGGAACCTCTGAATGGGCCCGTGGCCAAGGACGTCGTCGATGATGTCGCGGATGAGCCGCTGGCGCTCGGGTCCCGACAGCGGGACCTGCTCCTCGTCCACAACAATCTTCAGTTCATCCCGGACAAACTGGTGGAGTTCCTCGTCTTCGAGAGTGGAATCGGTGAGCCGTGAACCCAGCCGTTCAAAGAGCGTCTGCGTAGCCCGCTCCTTAAGGGCGTTCAGGGCTTCGCTGGCAACAGAGGTGGCCGCTGGCATTTTCAGTGCTGCTGTGGCGCTCGCCGCTGATCCCGCCGCCTGCTCCTCATGCTTCTTGCCAAGCGTGGCGGCAGTTGGTTTCGGCTTAAAGACATCCACGGGCTGTGGCTTCTCGGGGTCAGGCTTGGGCTCGCCCCGGAGGTTCTGGAACCGGTCTGTGAGGTTCACTGGACTACCGCCCTTCTGTGCAGCTTCTTGTGAGGTCTCTCTTCCCAATCGGGCTTGAACCGCTCCACCAGTTGGCGGAGCCCCTTGCCGGCAGCATCCCTGCTGCCGTCCTGCAGGATGGGCACTCCCTTGTTGGTGGAATACGGCAACGTCTTGGAGCGCGGGAGTGCAACGTCCACGGGGGCGCCGATACTGGCCTCGATGTCCTGCAGTGTCAGGCCCGCTCTTCGGTCCGTCATGTTGAGCACTACATGGCGCTTTTCCGGAAGCAGGTTGAGCTCGGCCAGGATCTGGAACCCCGTCCTCAAGCCGCGGATACTGGGAATGTCCATCCCGCAGATCCAGACCGCATCCGTTGCCTGCTCAAGCGTCGCCAAAACATGCTCACCGAGACCCGGGGCGGTATCCACCACGATGTAGTGAAACTCCTCGCGAAGCTGATTGAGGAGCTGCGTGACCTGCGCCCCGGAGATCCTGTCCATCTCAATAGGGTTCTTTGGGGCGCAGAGGGCATAGATGCCGGCGGGGTGAACTGTGAGGTACGTCTTGAGCACCATGGAATCCTGGCTGGCCGCGCCCACAACGGAGTCCGTGATGGTGTGCTCTGGATCCAGCATCAGGCCGCTGGCAACGTCGCCGAACTGGAGGTCCAGATCTACTATCACGACGCTCATCGGGGCGGCCTTTCCCAGGCCGACAGCGATATTGGTGGCCACCGTAGTCTTGCCTACCCCGCCTTTGGGGGACATGACGGCGATGATGCGCCCGCCCGCGCCGTGGTCGGCGTGCTCGGAGGCACCCGGGGCTAAGCCACGGCGCCGGCCCGCGGCTGCCAGGCTCGCTCTTTCCAGCAGGACACGAATCGTGTCCGGATCGGCGGCGGGGTCGAGCAGGTCACGGACGCCGGACCGCATTGCCTGGAGGACTACTTCCTTGCTTTCAGGCACCACCAGGACAACGCTGATTTCGGGATACTGCAAATCCATGACCGAAGCCAGTTTCAGGGAGCCGTCAACGGGCAGCCCGGGTCCGAGGATAAGTACCTCCGGCGGCTCGCCAACCAGCTGCCTGAGGAAGTCCTGCGGACTCTCGGGCAGGTAGTCCGCCTGGAACACCCGCAGCGAGCCGTGCATGCCGGAGACGGCCAGTTGGATGCGGCGTTCGAAGTCGGCGTTAGGGGTGATGAGGACAAAGCGGCTCATCGGAACAGCCTTCCCGTGTTCACAACGCCTGAGGTAGCCTCCACCGCGTTGGCCGGCTCCTTGGAGAGGTAAACACTGCCAAATTCCGTGGCGAAGATGATCCGCTCAGCGTCGGCGGAGTTGCGGGCCAAAGTGATGAGGTAGGTGTCATCCGCGGAACTAGCCTTTTTCGAGTTGAGTGACCCCTTCGATGCCTCCTGTTCGGCGGCAGTCTCCTGGGACTTGGCCGTACTGCCATTGCTGAACTGGGCCGCCGTGACCATGACCTTGTGGAAGGTCAGCTGTGTTCCACCCGCCTTGGCAGCGGAGTCCTCCACGGAGAGGAAGACACCTACGGTGTCGCCCGCCGTAAGGGTGCCGCCCACCACTCGCTCGATGGGCAGTTTGAGGGTGATCTCCTGCATTCCGGTTGGCACCTGCACCCGGGAGGGGCCTAGGACGGAATTGGCGTCCACCATGCGCGTGGCTAGGAGCTGCTCACCGGGCATCAGGTCCACGGCGGCGACCTTCTCCCCGACCTGCTTCAGGTCGGTCACGGCTCCCGCAGCGACGGCCAGTTTTGGTACTTCTTTTCGGACGACGGCGCCGGCTACCTTGTCGATACCAGCACCGGCCGCGACGGTTTTCTCCACCACGTACACAGACTCGGTTTCCGTACTCGCCAGGGCGCGCTTATCTGCAGTCTGCACGTAGTTGACCAAGAGAACCGTTCCAATAATTGCCACCAATAATGAGGCAATACCTCCGATTAGGCGGGTTTTCATTTTATCCCCCTGCTAGGTGATTAGTTGGTGAGGCGAATGTAGACGGTGCCCAGATCATCTCCGGTGCCTGAACTTCCGGCAAATGCGTCTATTGATTCGAATTTCTTGAATTTACCGATAATGGCTCGGCAAGGATCAGTGCAGGCAGTAGCCGCAGTGGGCGAACTATTGTAAGTCTGTGGTGCGGTGGAACCGCCTCCAAACTTCCAGCCGACCATCTGGAACGTGGCGTAGCCCCTAATGTGGAACCAGCCGTCTCCTTTGACTTTGCCTTCGTTATCGAACACCGGAAATACCCCGAGAACCTCATCGCCAGCTTGGATAGTGTCGATCCAGCCTTGCAGCACCGAGTCGCAGTTTTCGCCCGGTTTGTTGGGGTAATCTGCACCAGGGTCGTAGGCGGCATTGTCTTCGGCGTCGGTGGTCGCCTGGCACTGGCCGTCGTTCTGGTCCAGCCAGCCAAATCCACCTGGGATGGCATGTCCGGACGTCGAGGTACAGCCGGCCATTCCGGGCTTGTATCGGATTTGTTGGAGAACGCCGGTTTCCACGGCGTCGCTGAGGTCGTACTGGCATTCAGACAGGGCTAGCGGGAAGCCCGCGCCCGAGCCTGGAACCTCAATGGAGGCCGTGGCATGCGCACCCACGCTCGCCGCGGGCGCATTTAAGAGGCTGGCGAAAAGCTTGGCCAGGACGCTGCTGCTTCCGTTTTGAGTCGTGGTCCGGACCGTAACCTGGTCTGCCACGGAGAGGTCTACTTCGGCGACGTTGGAATCGCCGTCGTTGGCATTGCCGTCAGCTAATTCCGCCGCAAAAGCCTCCGCCTCCGCCTGGGTGCAACCGGATTTGTGGCAGGCTTGTGCAACGCCCATGGCGCCGGCATCGGCTCCGTTTTGGAGTTGTGCCCGCTCGGCATAGATTTGGCCGACATCCACTGCAAGGGCGCCGGCGCCGATGATTACCAGCATCATGACGGCAACCAGCACGCCCGCCGCGCCACGTTCCTTGTCGGGTTGGTGTTGGTTCAGCCACCGCATCTCATGGCTCCTATCCCGGCAACTGTGACGTTGTTGCCGAAGATGCCCGTCAATGTCGGGGCGAGATATGTGATTGTCACGGTCATGTTCTCGCCGGCGGTGCAAGCTGCAGGGCTGAAGGAGTACTGAAAGTTGCCAGTGTTAAGCCCGGGCGCGCCAGCGGCGGCAGCCAAGGCTGCTGCGCCTTGGTCGTCCTCGATGGCCATCTCCCTGGCCGCTTCCCGGGCAGCTTGAGTGACTGAAATTTGCAGGTTGTAGGCGTGGGAGAACTCGACGATGCCAGCCACCAGTGCCAGAAGGACAGGCGCGACCAGGGCGAACTCGACGGCGACTGCACCGCGCTCTTTTCGGGCGCCCTCTTCCTTGGTGGAGCTTGAACTGTTGTGTTTCACCGGACCCTCCGCGACTAGGTACAGCTGAATTCGGGACGGTGCGCCGCGGGCGTTTGCATTCAGACGCCCGCGGCGCACCGTTTGGAGGGGTGTTAGTTAGACCATGCTCGAACGTTCGTACCGAGTTCGGTAAACCAGCCGCTGAGGCCGTTGCCGAATGCTGTGACGCCGGTGACGATGATGAACGCGATGAATGCCACGAGCAGTGAATACTCGGTTGCGGTGGCGCCTTTTTCTGATGCCAGCCGGTCCTTGATTCCGGAAACGAAGGCAAGAACCGAGACCATGAGAGTAGTCATTGTAATTTCCTTAAAGTCGGTGGAATAAATACATCGAATTCCAGCCTCCCCCATACCGCGAAAGGGCTGGTGCTTCGATAGCAAAAGAATCCACCCGGGTGCCCGCCGGCAACAATGCGTAGTTCTACTCGACTTTCCGCGGGCGCGCATAAGTATCGCTGGGAAGAAGTACGCAGATCAGAAAGATGCGGAGATTGGACTACTCGGATTCGCTCAAGAATGGCTCAAGAATGTGAGTGCGTGAATAGTCTAAATTTGACGCTTCACCAATAATCCGGTTTCTAGGATGCCAATAAAATGGTGCCCAGGGCGGCAGTAAGCATGGACGGGCCAAAAGCGACCTCGGAGCTCAGATTGGCGTGTTTCAGCCTAATCAAAACGACGGATAAAATCCCGCCCAGTACGAAGCCGAGTGCGCCCCCGTAGAACAGCTGGCTCCACCCCAAGTAACCCAGGTAAAGCCCCACCGGAGCGGCAAGCTTGACGTCCCCCATGCCTATGCCGTTTGGCGAAATCAGGGCCAAAATCAGGAAAACAACGAACAGGGCGGCGGCGCCCGCCGCCGCGCGAAGCAGTTCGCCCCACTCTGCCGCGGCGGAGCTGTCCAAAAAGAGCAGCGCCAGGCCGGCCACCAGCAGTGTGAGCACGAGGGGATTCGGCAGGAGATGGTGCGCCAGGTCAATGCGGGCCAGCTGCACGCCGAGGACGGCCAGCAGAAGAAAAGCCGGCAGCGACCATTCCATTCCCAGCCTCAGCGCAAGGGCCGCGCATAGCGCCCCGGTCAGTGCCGCCGTCGTAATTCTTGCCCGTCTCCCTGGCAATCCACCCAGGCGGGGGAGGGTGCGGGCAATGACAAGTTCAGCAAGCGGGCTCAGTAGAATGCCAAGGAGTCCAATGGCCACGGCAAAGAGCGGCCCGGCACTGGCGGCGATACCTGCTGAAGGCACATGGACTCCTGGGTGGAAGGGCCCGGCGTTGGCGCAGGACCCCAAGCCCCCGCCACCGGATACCCCATTTTGACCCGGGCCTCCGGTTCGCGCTATTCTTGGTAGTCGTTGTGCGTGTCCTTTCTCGATGATGCGTGCCCGGTTGGGGATCCAGTTGCAGGGTCGCTACCCAACGGGCATATTCGGGACTAGGGGATAACTGGTCCATAGAGCCCTCACCTCTGTTCCGGTCGCGCATAGATAGTAGGTGCACCCCGTGTGACGCCTAAAACAAGAACGCCAGAACAAGAACGAGGCAAACACCGTGCGTACGTACACCCCGAAGCCCGGCGATATCAACCGCCAGTGGCACGTCATTGACGCCACCGACGTTGTCCTGGGTCGTCTTGCCAGCCAGACCGCAACACTGCTGCGCGGAAAGCACAAGCCGACCTTTGCGTCCCACATGGACATGGGCGACTTCGTCATCATCATCAACGCTGAAAAGGTTGCCCTCACCGGCGCCAAGCTGGAGCAGAAGCGCGCATACCGCCACTCCGGTTTCCCCGGCGGCCTGACCTCCGTCAACTACGCGGAACTGCTTGAGTCCAACCCGGTCCGCGCCGTTGAGAAGGCCATCAAGGGCATGCTCCCCAAGAACTCCCTCGCTGCCCAGCAGCTGAGCAAGCTGAAGGTCTACCGTGGCGCAGAGCACCCCCACGCAGCCCAGCAGCCCAAGACTTTCGAAATCACCCAGGTCGCCCAGTAGTCCTGGCCACCAACACTTTTATCTACAAGGAGAACCGTGGCTCAGAACGATGAACTGACCACCGAAGCCGTTGAGGCTGAGGAAAACCTGACCAGCTACACCTCGGAAAGCAGCGCCGCAGAGGCTGCCCCGAAGAAGGAGCGCCCGGCACTGACCGTTGCCGGCGCAGCTGTTGGCCGCCGCAAGGAAGCCGTTGCACGCGTTCGCGTTGTGCCGGGCTCCGGCAAGTGGATCATCAACGGCCGCGAGCTGTCGAACTACTTCCCGAACAAGCTGCACCAGCAGGACGTCAACGAGCCCTTCAAGATCCTCGATCTCGAAGGCGCCTACGACGTTATCGCCCGCATCCACGGCGGTGGCCCTTCCGGCCAGGCCGGTGCACTGCGCCTCGGCATCGCCCGTTCGCTGAACGAGATCGACGTCGAGAACAACCGCGCCACCCTGAAGAAGGCCGGCTACCTCACCCGTGACGCCCGCGTCATCGAGCGTAAGAAGGCCGGTCTCAAGAAGGCACGCAAGGCTCAGCAGTACTCCAAGCGCTAAAAAGGCGCCTTCCCACGATGTGGCCGCTGGCGCGACCTCATCGTGGGGCCCTCGGCGCTTTTTAGCGCTCGGCTCCACAAGCGCTAAATCCGCTTGTCGAGGCGATTTCGCCTCGTATAGAAGCCCGTTCCGCCGATTGGCGGGGCGGGCTTCTGCCGTTAAGCCCGGTTACAGCAGGGGCAGTGCCGGTGAGCAGGGGAAACGTTCGCAACCCCCGTCACGGAGGCCGCTCCTGGCAGGTCCACGGCGGGGCCGGGCACCTGAATCGTCTAAACTTGACCCGATGTCTACATTATTTGGAACAGACGGTGTCCGGGGCCTGGCGAATGGCCTGCTGACTGCCGAGCTCGCATTGCAGCTGGCCCAGGCCGCCGCCGTCGTGCTTGGCCATGAACGCACCAGCGAAGGTGCGCGGCCGCGCGCCGTGGTGGCGAGGGATCCCCGCGCAAGCGGCGAGTTCATCGCGGCAGCCGTGGAGGCCGGGCTTTCCAGCTCCGGGATCGACGTCTACGACGCCGGCGTCCTGCCCACCCCCGCCGCCGCCTACCTCGTGGCAGACCTGAACGCTGACTTCGGCGTCATGATCTCCGCCTCGCACAACCCGGCTCCCGACAACGGGATCAAGTTCTTCGCCCGTGGCGGCCAGAAGCTCCCCGACGAGGTGGAGGACGCCATCGAGGCCCGGATGGGCCAGGAGCCCTTCCGCCCGGTGGGCGGCGAGGTGGGCCGCATCCAGCGCTTCTCCGACGCCGAGGACCGCTACATCGTCCACCTCCTGGGAACCCTCCCGCACAACCTCAACGGCCTCAAAGTGGTCCTCGACTGCGCGCACGGCGCCGCCAGCGGCTGTTCACCCCAGGTCTTCAAGGACGCCGGCGCTGACGTCGTCGTAATTGGCGCCGAACCGGACGGCCTGAACATCAACGAAGGCGTGGGCTCCACCCACCTCGGCCCGCTCAAGGCGGCCGTGGTGGAACACGGCGCCGACCTCGGCATTGCCCACGACGGCGACGCCGACCGCTGCCTGGCCGTGGACCACGAAGGCAACGAGGTTGACGGCGACCAGATCATGGCCATCCTCGCCGTGGCCCTCAAGAAGGCCGGCAAGCTCACGGACAACGTCCTCGTGGCCACCGTGATGAGCAATCTCGGCCTGAAGATCGCCCTCCGCGACGCAGGCATCGCCATCCGCGAGACGGGTGTGGGGGACCGGTATGTTCTGGAGCAAATGCGCGACGGCGGCTACAACCTTGGCGGCGAACAGTCCGGCCACGTGATCCTCGCCGATTACGCCACCACTGGTGACGGCGTGCTGACCGGCCTGCAGCTGGCAGCGCAGGTTGCACTGACGGGCCGCCCGCTCAAGGAACTTGCCACCATCATGACTAAGCTTCCCCAGGTTCTCATCAACGTGAAGGACGTGGACCGGAGCCGGGTTGGCGGGGACGGGACCCTGGCCGCAGCCGTGAAGGCAGCCGAAGCCGAGCTGGGCGACACCGGCCGCGTGCTCCTGCGCCCCTCCGGCACCGAGCCCGTTGTGCGCGTCATGGTTGAAGCCGCGGACCAGCAGACCGCCCAGGCCATCGCCGAACGCCTCGCCCAGGTTGTGAAGACCCAGCTGGCGTTGCAACTCGTCGGCGACTGAGTTTCGCACTGACTGCAAAGAGCAGCCCGCCTCCGTGACGGAGGCGGGCTGCCTTTTTCGCTGATACTTTGCGGCCCGGGTGGCTCCCGGCCCGCGCTACTTGGCGGCGTGGTTCTGGGTCTGCAGGGCGTCGCGGATTTCCTTGAGCAGGGCGATCTGCGGATCCTCGGCCGCTTCCTTCTTCGTGTCCTGCCCGATCCCCAGCTTCCGGGTTCGGTGCTCGATCAGCCGGTTCATCGGGGCGACGATGACGAAGTAGAGCGCGGAGGCAACCAGCAGGAAGTTGACCACCGCGGTGAGCAGCACGCCGAACCGCACGTCGCCGAAGGCCAGGAAATTGTCAAAGTTCGGCTCGCCCACCAGCACCGAGATCAGCGGCATCAGGACGCTCTTGACCAGCGCATCCACCACGGCGCTGAACGCCGATCCGATGACCACCGCCACAGCCAGGTCAATGACGTTTCCCTTGAGAATGAACTTCTTGAATCCACTAAGCATGCCAACCAAATTACCGCACCGCGTTTACGGGACGTGACCGGCCAAAGTCGTGCAACTAAGGGAGCGTCAGCGGTAGCCGGGAGCTGCCGGCAGGCCGAAATACTGCTCCAGCGTGGCGATGCCGCGCTTCCGCATGTCCGTGGCTCCCTCCACACCGATGTACCGCAGGTGCCAGGACTCGTAAAAGTATCCGGTGATGGTGTGCTGCATCCACGGATACCGGATCACGAAGCCGAAGCGGTGCGCGTTTGCCTTGGCCCACACGGCGGCCGGCTGCTCGGCGAAGCAGGGCTGGAAGCTGCAGGCTCCGCCGCCGTCGCCGATGTCGAACGACCAGCCTGTCTGGTGTTCGGAATAGCCCGGCCTGGCCGACGCCGTGTCCGCCGCGGCCCGCCCCTGCGATCTCACCCAGCCGTTGTACGTCACGGTCTGCGTCGCGTAGGAACGGTAGCCGCTCGCCAGCGTCATGTGAACCCCGTCCGCCGCTGCTGCGGCGAACATCCGTTCTGCGGCAGCCGCCGTCGTGCTGTTCAGCTGTGCCGCCTCGCCGGCGACGGCGAGGGCGACGCGCGGCTGGACCAGATCGGCCGGAACGTAGTTGGCCGGCTTGAGCGGGCGGTGCTTGTTGACGATTACCCAGGGGCTGGCGGGCGCGGTCAGCGAGTACTGCTTGGGCAGGCGTGAAGCGGCCGACGGCGGGGCTGCCGCCGCCGTCGTCGTCGCCGTCGCGGACGGCGCGGTAGCGGACCCGCTGGCTGACGATGCGGCGGAGGGCGTCGGGGACGACGGGACGGACGCCTTGGCAGAGCTGCCGGCGGACGCGGAGCCGGAGCCGGACGCCTGGCCGGTCGCGGCCGGCGAGGCTTTACCCGAAGCAGTTTGCGGCGCCGTTCCCGAAGCCGCCGAACCGGTTGCAGGGGAATCCGGCTGCGCAGGTCCGGGGGTGCAGGCGGCGAGGGCGGACATGCCGGCGCCGGTCATCAGCAGCCGTGCCACCGCGCGACGGGTGGGGCGTGGTCCGGGCTGGACATCTGCGGAAGGGGCTGGAGAGCAGTTGCAGCACATAGGTGCTAGACCTTCCTCAGCAGCATCCTGCGCACGGAATGGTCCGCTTCCTTGGTGAGCACAAGCTGCGCCCGTCCCCGGGTGGGCAGCACGTTCTCTTCCAAGTTTGGCTCATTGATCCGCTTCCAGATGTCACGGGCCGTCGCTTCGGCCTCGGCATCGGAAAGCGTGGCGTAGCGGTGGAAGTACGATTCCGGCTGGGCGAAGGCCGTGGAACGGAGCTTGCGGAACCGGTCCACGTACCATTCCTCGATATGTGACGTCTTGGCATCCACGTAAATGGAAAAGTCGAAGAAGTCGCTGAGCGCCAGGCCCTGGCGGCCATCGTGCCGCGGCCGTGCCGGAGCAAGCACGTTCAGGCCCTCGACAATGAGGACGTCCGGCCGCCGGACCACCACTTCCTTGCCGGGAACAATGTCATAGGTGACGTGCGAGTACCAGGGTGCCCGGACCTCCTCGGCGCCGCCTTTGATTTCACTGACGAACCGCAGCAGCGCGCGCCGGTCGTAGGACTCAGGGAATCCCTTGCGGTCCAGCAGCTGCCGGCGCTTGAGTTCCGCCAGGGGATACAGGAAACCGTCGGTAGTGATAAGTTCGACGTTCGGCGTGCCCGGCCAGCGCCGCAGCATCTCGCGGAGAACACGCGCGATGGTGGACTTGCCCACGGCCACAGAGCCGGCGACGCCGATCACGAACGGGGTGCGCTGAGTCTGCTCGCCAAGGAATGTTGTGGTGGCCGCATGCAGCTGGCCGGCGGCTTCGACGTACAGATGCAACAGCCGGGACAGGGGGAGGTAGACATCGCGGACCTCGCTGATGTCCAAGGGGTCACCAAGACCGCGAAGGCGCAGCACGTCCTCTTCATTAAGGGGCTGCTCCATCTGGGCCGAAAGCCGGGACCAGGTCTGCCGGTCCAGCTCCACGAACGGGGAGACGCCCTCTCCGTTCGCTTCGTTGCGTTGCAAAGTCACCCTAGAGATTCTGCCCCTCCCGGCGCCGAGAGCGAAATGCGGCCATTCTTGAGTGAATCTTGACCCTACGCGTTACCGATTCCTGAGCCGGCCGCGGGACTGTTCAGTGAAACGGGAGAGCCGATGCAAATTTGAAGGGTTTAAGCATGGGAAAGGCAGTCACGCCGCAGGTGCCGCAGCGGACGGGCCGCGACTTTGGCGGCAGGCGGGGCGGGGGAGCCGCCACCCGGATTCTCGAAATACGCCGCCGCAAGCGGTTCGCTGCGGCGGGGCGGCTGGCCAACTTTGCAGTTCTCTTTATCCTCCTGTTCGCAGCTTTGGTGCTCGTCGTCATTCCCCAGGCCACGGGGTCCCGGACCTATTCGGTGCTCACCCATTCCATGGCGCCGTCATATTCGGCCGGCACGTTCCTTGTTGTTAAGCCTGCGGCCATGAACCAGCTGGGCTATCTCACCGGCGCACTCGGGGGCGCGGACCGCGACCTCTGGACGCAGCTGGCCGTTGCCGGCCTCGTCGGCCAGTCCGTGCTGCTCATCGTCCTGGGCGTGCGCAGGCGGCGACGGGCCGGGTGAGGTAGGGGGGCCGGTAGCCGGCCCCCCCGAAGCCGTCATCCGACGTCGGTTCTCCGCAAAGCCGGTTAGGCTTATACCCATGTGTGGAATCGTGGGTTATGTTGGCCGTACGTCGGGTCGGGCTGATGCCGGGCACGGCGCGTTGGATGTTGTTCTTGAGGGGCTGCGGCGTCTGGAGTACCGGGGCTATGACTCGGCCGGTGTTGCGGTGGTGGCTGACGGGGAGATTTCCTCGCGGAAGAAGTCCGGGAAGCTGAGCAACCTGCTGGCCGAGCTGGAGGAGC